>DATEUF010000340.1:0-4135 GCA_035283325.1 Pyrinomonadaceae bacterium
GGCCAGAATAGGCTGTTGGGGTATACCAGGGCGGGAACGATCAGAACAGTGGCCACGACAACCGACCACCATCGAGGGTCAGCCGCATGAAGGATCAAGGGCCAAAGACCGATGAGTGCAAAAACTCCGCCGACTGTCAAACCGAAAGAACGCAATTGTTTGGTCGTGATTTGGTTTGGCATATTTCACTCCACTTCAGTGAGCAGTAAGCAGGGAGCAGTCAACAGTAAGACAAACATCGGCTAACCGCTTACGGCTCACAGCTCACCGTTTACTGTTTCCTGTTTACCGCTTTCCTCAATCCGTAGGTAAGGGCAAGACACTCATCGAGCGCTTTGTACAGACGATCATAATCAGTCCGTGTCACATATCCGAGACGTAGCGCCAGCTCTAGTTGGGTATCTATCTCGTTGAGCGAGCCGATAGCATTGGATAAGAAGTTGGAGAATTGCTGTCTAGTCCGGCCGGCGGCCCCTTCGGCGATATTTGAGGGAGCCGAAACGGCTGCACGCCTCAATTGAGACGTCAGTCCGTAGGACTCTTCCTTCGGGAAAGTTCTTGTTGTTTGATATATTTCGACTGCTAGATCCATAGTCCTCTGCCAAGCGAGAAGATTCCGATGCGGTTTATTACTGCTCGCTGTTTTCTGCTTACCGTTCATTACTTCCCCTTCGCCCCTACCGTGGTGTCTTGCTGCTCACTGCTGACAGCTTACTGTTTTCTGCGCGCGGTCTCTTGCTGCTTACTGCTTACTGCTCACTGCTCACTGGTATTAATCCATCTCGAATTCCTGCTGCCAATTATTATCTCTCTCCAACGGTTTTTGCTCAGCTTTGTACAGGATGCAATTCTCCAGGACGAGAACGTCGATCGCGGTACGCATGAAACAGCAATACGCGTCTTCCAGAGAGCACACAATTGGCTCATTGCGCACGTTGAAGGAAGTATTGACGATTACGCCATACCCTGTTTTAGCTTCGAAGGCCTTGATCAGTCTGTAATAGCGCGGGTTCGTCTCCTCATGGACTGTTTGCACACGCGCCGAGTAGTCCACGTGGGTGGCAGCCGGAATGTCAGATTTCGGCACGTTCAGAAGATCAATGCCCCATAAGGATTCCTGCTCCTTGGTGAGCTGCGTACGCCTGCTCTCCACAACCGGAGCGACGAGAAGCATATAAGGACTGTCCGTGTCTAATTCGAAGTAGTCCGAGACTCGTTCGCGCAATACCGAAGGGGCGAAAGGCCGGAACGACTCCCGATACTTAATCTTTAGATTCATGACCGATTGCATCTTGGGATTGCGCGCGTCGCCAAGAATACTCCGGGCGCCCAACGCTCGGGGACCAAATTCCATTCTGCCTTGGAGCCATCCGACGATCTTTCCCGCTGCCAGCTCTTCCGCCAGCCGATCAAAAAGGACCTCGTCGCGCAAACGAACATAGGGCGCCTCTTTTTGGCGAAGAAACTGTTCAATCACTTCATTGGTGTAGGAAGGGCCCAGGAAGCTTCCTTGCATAGTATCTGTAGTTCCGTCCACAATTCTTGGTTTGTCCTCGAACTTGTGCCAGGCGGTGAGCGCTGCGCCAACGGCGCCTCCGGCATCGCCGGCGGAAGGCTGGATCCAAACTGTTTTGTATGGCCCTTTGCGAAGGATTCTTCCATTGCCCACACAGTTGAGGGCAACGCCGCCGGCCAGGCATAAATTGTCCGCGCCGGTTTCCCGATGGATCGATCTCGCGAGACGGAGCATCACTTCTTCGGTCACCTCTTGAATCGAGCGCGCCAAATCCATGTCGCGCTGGGTCAGGTTCGTCTCGGGCTTACGCGGCGGACCACCGAAAAGAGCGTCAAACTTTCCGTTGGTCATAGTCAGCCCGGTGCAATAATTGAAGTAATCTATTTTAAGCCGGAAGGTCCCGTCCTCTTTCAAATCGATCAGATTGTCGTAGATCGCCTGCACATATTTGGGCTTGCCATAGGGGGCCAGTCCCATGACTTTGTATTCGCCCGAATTGACCTTGAACCCTGTATAATAAGTGAAAGCCGAGTAAAGCAGTCCCAGGGAATGCGGAAAGTGAATTTCCCAGAGCGGCGTTAAAGTGTTACCGTCGCCTAGCCAGGCGGAAGTCGTCGCCCATTCTCCCACGCCATCCATACAAAGGACCGCCGCCGATTTAAACGGTGACGGATAGAACGCCGAAGCTGCATGAGACTCATGGTGCTCGCCAAAAAGAATAGGCGGAAGTTCTGATTTTCTGACGCCGTCGAGAGAGACGAATTCGTTTTGCAGCACGCTTTTCAACAAGAGTTTTTCCTTGAGCCAGACGGGCATCGCCGCGAGGAACGATTTCACTCCTTTGGGAGAAAAAGCAACGTAGGTTTCCAAAAGACGCTCAAACTTGATCAGCGGCTTGTCATAGAAGACAAGGTACTTGAGATCCCCAAGGGAAATGCCGCCCTGTTGCAAACAGTAGCGGATCGCATGCGTCGGAAATCTGGCATCGAACTTCTTTCTCGTGAAGCGCTCCTCTTGAGCGGCCGCCACGATTTGACCGTCGCGCACTAAACATGCGGCACTGTCATGGTAATAAGCCGAGACACCGAGAATGTATGTTGGCATACCTGTGCTCTACGTTAAAGTTGGGAGATGCCGTGATTTTACTCTTTCCAGTAACATGTTGAAAAAAATGCCCGTAGTTCAACTACCAAGGAGAAAACCGCGTCATTATGGCTTGCGGATGATCCCGGCATAATGTGTGCAAAGCCAAGGGATAGATTCCAACAGGTTGCCAACGAGCCAAGAATAAGGTGCAACAGCGCGAGCCAGAGGATGGGCCAGAATAATCCGTCGAAGTTCTACACGACAATGAGGGAAAAGCTGCAAGATCTCGCGCTTTCCGATGCCACGCACATCGGGATTCCACGGATTATTGACACGAAAGTCATACCATATAATCAGTCCATCTGGTTTCAGCACTCGGATCATCTCCGCGGCAATCTGTATTCTTAACTCCTGGTCAAGAACTGAAGTAAGGACCGTGGATTGAAGAACAAGATCAAAAATTCTGTCTGGAAAATCCAGCTTGGCGGCATTGCCGTACTGAACCTTTACCCCCGCAGGGCACAGGCGTCGCGCTTCGGAAACATGCTCCTCCATTAGATCTATGCCGGTAATGTTCTGTGGTCGCGCTCCCCAGTTGATAAACTCGCGGAGCCAGTATCCCTTTCCGCAGCCGATCTCTAGGATCTTTTTTGAATCTAATCGTGTACAGTCATCACGTGACAGCATGGTCAGCAGGGTGCGTTGCCGTTGCTGAAGCATCAACAAATGTCCCGGATTGAAGTATGAGTAGAGGGCAGCGTCTCCCTGCCGCCTCGCATACACCGCCTGGATGCGAGCTTCCTCGCTTTCTGTGATTGGCATCACCGAAGAATCATCTCCATAGATACTAACCAGGAGTTCTTAAACAGAATGAGTTTAAGACAATTTATCGCGCCAAGCACGCTAAGCTCGCAAAGGCCCCGCCCCTCCCCGTTTTTTAACCAAATCTATCTTGGCGTCCTTTGCCCATCGACCTTGCTCAGGGTGGTGAGTTTATCGAACCACGCCTTTGCGCGAGACACAGTCTTATTCGGCGTTCCCTTAATTTCAGAATTTCAAATATGTTTGGCTAGATACTAACCAGAGAATTGTTTCACAGAACGAGTTTAAGAAAATTTATCGCGCCAAGTACGCCAAGCTCGCAAAGGCCCCGCCCATTCCATCTTTCTTATCGAATTCAACCTTGGCGTCCTTTGCGTTCTTTGCGCGAGACTTGGACTTATCCGATCTTCCCTGCATCGCAAAATTGCAAATATGTTTGGCTAGAATTTACGCCGCCAACATGCCGTGCTCTTATCTCATTGTCTGCCACGTTTGGCCGCTCTCTCCTGCTAACAGCCTTTTCAGCCCAATCAGCGCTGAACAAGCAAGAACACAAAAATAGAGTGGAACATAAAACGGGAAAACCAACCGAGATCCGTTCTGCACGATGAGGAAGGCGAACAAGGCCGTTGTGTAGAAGGCGACCTGCAACAACAGTGTGAATAGATAAAAAGAAGACGCTGCGAGGATCAGGTTCGAAACAAACGTCAC
>DATEUF010000341.1:0-4341 GCA_035283325.1 Pyrinomonadaceae bacterium
AAAACAAGATCCAGCAACACCTACCCGGCGTGGTTCGGAGTCGCGAACTCAAGTTGGCTAATACCCCCAGATTATTGCGGCCACTCCGAACGGCGCTACGTCTGTGGTTTGACTCCAGTTCTATAAATATGTCACTCCTACGGAGTGAAGTTAAATGGCCGCACCAAACAATCTTCAAATCCGGCGCTTTTGCTCGCATGATTGGCAGGCCATCTTCCGAAATTTGATATCGAAAACTTACACTTATGCCTGCAAAAAGGCAAAAGGCAGACCTCTGACTGTGATTAGGGATTGACTAATTTGGTTGCTATCGTGCGCCGCGAATCAACGCCTGGTGAGCGCGAGATTGAGGGACGGTCTCCTTCTTCGCCGCCTCTCTCTTGGCGCGCCGGCAATCCGCACACGTGCCTATGATGCGCAGAAGATGTTGAGTTACCTCAAACTTGTGTTTCGCGGCCATGGCATCCTGCAGCGCTTCCAACTCGGCTGAGTAGAATTCAATTATTTTGCCGCAGTCGGAGCAGATCATGTGGTCATGATGCTGATGTTTGTAATTATGTTCGTAGTGGGTGCGACCATCACCGAACCGGACCTCACGGGCCAGGCCTGCCTCGGAAAGCAGCTTAAGAGTACGGTACACGGTGGTCTGGCCCACGGTAGGATCTTGTTTCTTTACCAACTGATAGAGGTCTTCACTGGAGAGGTGCTCTTCGGTGCGCAGGAAGACATCCAAAATAAGGTCACGCTGGGCGGTGCGTTTCAGTCCCTTTTTATGGATGTGGCTGAGAAATACTTCCTGTTCTTCCGTCATGTTCTGGCCGGCTCCTCACATCTCCGGTCCGCAATTCTGCTCAGTAGCCCGGTGGATTCTACGTTTGCCACATTAATTCTAGCACCAGCCTTAGCTGCGGTGAAGGTGATTTAGGATTTTACTGGCGAGTTATTGTTCTTAACTCGCACGCATTTGAGGTTTGACGAATTTCAAAGGCCCGTGGCTCTTCAATTCGCGTAAGGCGGACAAGTTGATGAGCTCTTGACACAATGTTCTTGAGTGTTCCCAGCACAAGATGGACAGCTCATCTATATGTTATTGTTAGGTCCCTTGCGCAGACACTACACGAAAGCCATATTAGACTCAGAGCGAGGATCGCTGCGGTCATGTCTAAACCTCAAAGGAGTTTTGCGGATGCGCACAAATCCATTTCCCTTAATTATTGTTAGCTTTGCCCTGTTAGTCATTGGATCGTCTGCCTCTCTAAACAGCAATCCGAAATTTAAGCCTGCGGCCATCCGCCAAAGCCCTGGCACTCGTTGCACTCGGCTGATGTTTGGACCACGACAAAAGAGGAAGCGCGGACGGAAAACCACCGGTGATTCGGGCATGGGGTTACCTGGTACTCGCTGTCCGCGCCTGTTTGCGGGCGGTCGTGAGGGGACCGTTTTACTAAACTCTCCACCAAACGTTGGCCTTGCTAGTTCCACCGCTTACATTGCTACGAGTGCCAATGCCGAGGTTAACCTAAAGGCCCTCGCCTGTGACCCCGACCGTGACACCCTTCTCTATACTTATTCCACTACCGGTGGAAGAATTCAGGGAAACGGACCGACTGTGGTATGGAACCTTACCGGAGAACCTCGTTCGGGAACATATACCGTCAGCGTCGAAGTTGACGATGGGTGTGGTTGTATTTCATTCGACTCAACCACAGTTACACTCGAATGAGGAAACGGCACGCGAGTTAGAAGTAAAGAAACTCCCAGGGCGGCTTTGCCGCCTGTTGTTGAGGCGGCGGCTTCGCCGCGCCGCAAACAGTGGCTTTAAAGTTTTGGGCTATGGCCGTCTCAGGGGGCACAGCCCGGCTTAGAGGGAGATGAATCTCCGGAGGGGCGTAGCCGCTTCCTCACATCGGGCGGCAAAGCCGCGAAACATCGGGCGGCAAAGCCGCGAAACCCGGGCCATAATTCGGCGCAAAGAGCGGTGAAGAACTGCCTCGCTTGTCAGTTGCTGAAACCAATACAGCTGGCAGGGCCTGAAGGTGCAGCGTAGCTTGTTGCGGGTCCTCGTTGTTTATTCCGAATTGTTGCCACACGCCATTGCATGCTATTTTTTCCAAATATGCCGGGGTGGCGGAATGGCAGACGCTACGGACTTAAAATCCGTTGTCCGTAAGGACGTGCGGGTTCGACTCCCGCCCTCGGCACCATTCCTTTTCAGCAATTTACAGACACACAGGATTGAGCTTTGAACCGGGCAACGGACACCGAGTCCATTAACCCATGTGCGCCTGAAGCCCAGCCTTAATGGAAAGAGTGCGCCACTCTGCACGTATAGAAAGCTTCCTCCAGTGAGAATCCGATCGCTGACGTTTACACCTTCGAGCCGCGGATAGGAGCCGTTGCTTTCTGGGCCAAGCCGGATCGCTCGGAGAACGAATTGGGGCTTCTCGCTCGGGACGAAAACAAACTGCTGACTACCAATAGTTTGGACCGCGTCTTTGGGCACTACCGGCATGGTCTTTTTGGCAGCACCCTGATCGGCAGCTTCGGTTACTTCCTGATTCGTCCTCATGTTTTGGGAATTCTGCCGCTGTGAGGTCCGGATATTTTCGCAAGCGCACGCAACAGCGATGTCTGTCCTCAAGAAACCTCGAGATACGCCTATAACACCCGCCGCTGACTAAACACGTGGGTCTAACCTACTTAGGAGATACGCTAAGAACCCTGTCCTTATAGATCACATTAAAGAATTCGCCGGCCAACTTCTGGTCAAGAGTCTTGAGCATCGTGTGTTGCTCTAGTGCTGCGGCCTTGTTCTTAGCAGAAAGATATACTACTCCTAAATTGAAGTACGCTTCAGCATAGTCTGGTTTGAGAGATATCGCCTGCTTGTACGACTCGATTGCTTCTCTGGACCGACCCATCTTGTAATATGCCACACCCAGGTTATTGTGCGCCTCTGCTAAGTCGGGTCTGAGGTTGATGGCCTGTTTGCAAGCTGCTACTGCTTCTTTATAGCGCCCCATCTTGCGGTAAGTGACCGCCATATTGCTGTACATTCCAGGATCGTTCGGTATCAGTTGAACAGCGTGTTTGTAAGATTCGAGCGCCTCTTTGTACCGACCTAATTCGTCATAAACATAGCCTAGATTGTGGTACGCGCCAGCAAAGTCAGGTTTGAGGCGGATCGCTTGTTTGTACGCCTCAACTGCTTCCATATGCCGATTAGCCTTAAAATGCCCCACTCCTAAACGAAAGTACGACATCGCATCCATTGGCTCTCGTGGTTTCACAGGTCCGACTTGTGCCCAGGCTGGGGGAGTAGCCGTCGCGAGGGTGATTAAGACCAGCCAAATAAGTCTCGTCCGTTTCATCACGTCCTCCATCTACTTTTGTGTGATTGCCAAACGTCTTCAGCTTGAGATTGAAGACGTTTGGCAACTTCGGTTGCGGTCTTAGGACTTTCGAGGCTCAATGAGCGAGAGGTGTATTTCAGTTATGCGGTAAGCTGGTTTGGACTGCTTTTATTCGAGCGTTTACTGCTTGCTAGCAGTGAGGGTCACTTTCTGAGGCTCCGATTTGCTTCTGGCCAGCTTCAACTCCTTTGCCAGATTACGCTCGCTGCGTGACTTGAACAGGTCGCGTCCCGTGTCGCTGCCTGCCATCCAGACCTGAGAAAGGAAATACTGGTCGCCGTAGCGGTTGAAGACGAGCTTGGATTGCTTCTGTACCTCACTGGCCCGATTAGGCCTGGTTATGCCAGCGTGGGTATCACCACGACCATCCGCGCTCTGGATCACTAGCCGATCGGCAGATGACGGTAAGATGATGCGCCGCAGTGTGTACTTGCCAGCAGGGAGTTTCGTCTCATCGACGGCAAAGTCAAACGGGATGTTGGCCGCGATACTGTTCTCAGACAGTTGTTGTGCGTTGACGGAGACAGCCGCCAACATGAGCAGGAGACTCAACATGGTGATGGTTCTAAAAGCTTGCTTTTTCATAGTGACCTCCTTTGGGTCTTGTGGGGGGTAGCTTTATTGCTGCCTTCATCTATTAACGCGCAAGGTCAACAGAAAAGGGGCCACGCAGCTGTAGGGGCGTTCCTCTTTAGAAATTACTATCGGGCACCAAGCTTTATTCATTACGGCTGTGCCGCCTGATGTGCCGCGGTGGCTTGCCTCGCGGGATTAGCTGCTTCTAGCGCTTGGGCTATGCCTCCTTCGCTTGCTCTCTTCTAATTCGCTACAGAGGTGGGGGAAAAGGCAGCCCTTCGGTTCACTAGCTCCTGAGACGAACACAAGCAGAAGGGCACAGCCCAGGTCGGTTCTTGGCAGCTACCGCGAG
>DATEUF010000342.1:0-4144 GCA_035283325.1 Pyrinomonadaceae bacterium
TGACCGCAGACACTGCGACGCCGGGCACTACTGCACCTTTTTGATCCTCAACCGTTCCGCTCAAGGTGGCGGATGCCGACTGGCCCAATGCAGAAGGCAGTAGGAAGAACGCAATAAGCAGAAGGCATAAGACACCGCAGCCCACACTGGGCGAAACGTAATGGAACATGAGCGAAAGGGATTGACGGCGGGTCATTACGGTGCTCCTTATTTATTGAACTTCGATCAGTTGAAACCAGAACTCTTCAGATATTGCGCAATTGGTCCGGTGAACTACTCAATCTCGAGTCGCATTTTGAACCTGCAGCGCCAGCAGCTCGGTATTCCGCAGCATTCTTCCGAATTGGCCACTCCGCATCGTTGCTGCCCTCGCGGTCTCTGGCGAAGTCGTGAAAGCGGCACGCACTACACGGTCATTCGCCGCACATTGGTCATACAAACGCCCGATTGCTTTGATCAGATCTTCGTCACTGGCCAGATCATTCCCTTCACTCACGTCGCTTGACGAGAACGAAGGAAAGAAGATTGGACCAAGTCGTTGTCGTAGGGCGGCAGTCTCTTGCTGCAGGGAAAGCGCCCGCTCACGAATCATGAGCAGCCATTTCGCCCTAGCCTCTTTGTCGAGAGCCTGAAGATCCTGCGCAGAGAATCGCGCTGAGAGGCGCTTGAGCGCACCGGCATACATCAACGCCTGCCGGGACTGAGTGAGGGATTGGCTGGCGTACTGTCGCACCTGCTCATCGAGTTGGCCCGTAGCCACTCCCCGGCTGGCAAAATAGTTTCGCAGATCGTCATCAAAGGGAATCCGATCGGCGGTTGCCGCAGAAGGTTCGACGGTCACCACACTTGGCGCAGGAGAGGTGCGACGCTGCTTCGCCAGCGCTTCGGCCACAGTATTAATCTCAACCCTCGCCGCCGGGTTACTAATAACTGGCTGAAGTGCACGAAGGATTTCAGTTTTACGCTCCGGAGTCTCGACAATTCCATTAACCTGCAGGGTCCCGCTCGGCGTTCGTGTCACATCCACCTGTTCGCCCAGATCCGCCCCGGCTTGCTTCAATAGCTGTAGGACTTCCACCTCTAATTCCGCCGTCGCCAGCACAGGGGAAGGTCTGATTGGCACCGGGGAGAGAGCGAGGGTGTCCACATTCATCCTTCCGCCTTCGTCCTTGATCGCTTCGGGAAGAAGCTCCGTCTCTGGTTCGAAGACGGATGGAAGAACCGTCGCCGGTGCGTGCCGCTCGTAACTTGCTTCAGTGAATCGGTACAGACGCGTTTCAGCTTCCTGGCGGACAACAAGCGTTTGCCCGATCGCGCGAAGATCCGTGTCCAACACCAGGGTCGCGCTTAACAGTCCGGAGCTTCCGTCAATAGTTGAACTCTTGTAGTCAATCTCATATTGATCGAGTTGTTCCCGTAGCTTGGCTGCCTCAGGATCCTTTATCAACGCCGCAAACTCTTTCGCTGATGGCAAGACGCGCCAAACGTTGTCGAAAGTGAGGCGCGCATCATCACCGTCCCGGCCGGGCGCAAGTTGGAGCTTCGGACGTGAGCCGTGATGATAAAGGGTCTGGACTCCGTCTGATCTTCTCCAGTCACCGGCAATCAGGGCACCACGCGCGTCATAAAGTCTTCGGGCAGAGACCCCACGCCCGGCGCTGTGCCATACCTCGATCTTGTGACGGGCAATCAGTTCACCCGTGAGTCTCTTTTCTTCCAGGCTGATCGTTCTATGCAGAACCTGATCGGTTCTGGCTTCAACAGCGTCTTCTGCAGTAGCAGCTTGACTGAGCAATGCCATCGCAGACGCGGACGGAGCGGGCTCGCGCCGTAGCGTGACGAATAGCACTCCGGCGATCAAAACCAGCGCAACCAGAAGTGTCACCATCCCTGGGCGTAACCAGAGGCCTGGCTTCAGTAACTCCCGCCAGAGTCGCGTGATTGGCGAAACTGCCGGTCTGATTTTTCGTTCCTGAATCTCCAGTCCATTGTCTGACGCGCTCTCTTCAATGGCGCCAGTATCGATTGCCGGCACGTCTCCAAGTAACGGGTCGCGATACAGGCTGTGGAGGCTGGGCCAGGGACTGCCAAAATTCAAACTTAGTTCCAGGCTGCGACCGTCGCTAAACTCAACTTTCTGTGAATGAGTGGCAGGACCGTCAGGCGGTGGTTCAACTTCAAACAAAGCGAGGCGAATTCCGTGGTCCCCGAATACCTCGACAAAACTAATCTTCTCTTCGATATTGACAGTAAAGGTCTGCTCGTTGCGCTCTGAATCAACGACGCAAGAACTGAGAGGGAAGCCGTTCACCGAGAACTCGAGCGCCTCTGGCCGGTGCTCGTAAATGACTCGGCCCCTGCGCCGGCAGTCATCAAGGTATTTACTTGCGTCAATCGCATTCATCTTTGCTCCCTTAACGTCCGCGCCGAACCCACCTTTTGCGCTTGTATCTGGTCCGAGCATGTCAGGCGGATTACGATCAGACAGAGGTGGGAGGCCCAATATTTTGTTGACCTCAGCAAGGCATCGCTCGCAGCTCACGATGTGAGCCAGCAAACGGGTCTCCAATCCGGTAGTTGCGGCTGAATGATAGAGCTCCTGAAGTTGCTCGTCCGACAGACAAGCGCCCTTTCGCGAACTGAAGATTGTGAGGCGTAACTCGTTGAAGAAATCTGTGGGCGTCCTGTCGAAGCTTTGCGGTCGTGGAACTGTCTCCGCGCCCTTGGCCATGAAGGTTAAAAAGTTCGGATCTTCAAGGTAAACGCGGGCCTCGCGACGCGCGCTGCGCAACGAGTTGTCGACAACCTGGCGCGACGTGCGCATGATTCGGGCTGCTTCTGTTGGGTAGTAACCGTGAAAGAATCGCAGAATCAAAACGCTGCCGCTGCTGGAACTCTCTTTGCGAACGCAGGCGTAATGACAGATCGAGCGCAACTCATCCTGAATCTGCGTTTGGCCACGCACATCGATAGTGCGCAGAACAACCTCAGCGGCTTCAAAGTCGATGGCGGAATGCAATACTTTGGAGGCGCGAGCTGCGCGGCGGAGTTGCGAAAGGTGCAGGTGGCGAAGTATGCCGCGGAGGTAGCCTTCAAGATTCTCGATTGAATTGAGGTCGGGCTGGCGAAAGGTAAACTGCACGAAGGCGTCCTGAACGAGGTCTTTGGCTTGGGCTCGGTCACCCTCAGTCAGTTGCAGCGCCCAGGCCAGCAGCTGGTCGTAGCGCTGAATGAACAGGTCCTCATGGGTCTTAGCTGACGATAGGGGTCGCGGCTTAATCATCCGGCTTGTTGCAGAGATGTTTATTCTTCTTTCTATATGTCGTCACGAGAAGGCTCGATCTAACAATAGCGGGCGATCTTTTTTTGAGGTAGATCTCCGTCTCCAGAAGCATTTTAAGTGGCGGAGGCTGTTTCTTGTCACCTAGATAGCATGAGTGGCGACCCAGTCAGTACCGTAGGGCGGGTAGCGACTCGATTGAGTATTGGGCGAGGTGACCCGACGCTACCGAGATTGTGTGAAAACTAAGGAAGTAGCTCATCTTCATGACCAACGAGATCCTACACACGGCAGTGTGTAGTGTTTTTCAGATCCAGCCTACGCCAGACGAACTCCTCTCCCCTTATCTTTTCAACGTTACCGACTCAGAAGCACCATCGAAATTGCGGAGCTGTGAAGCTGAGCGTTCCGAGTGTCATCCGCCTTCTGAGTTGGTCTTGTTGAAAAAAAAGAGAGGGGAGGCGTGTGTTTGTAGGCTGGATCTGAAAGGAACTACACACTGCCGTGTGTAGTATTTCGTTGGTCCATGAGATTGATGACTCTGGCGCCCACGGTCTCAGAAAAGCACAAAACGACAAGCTGGAAGTTTATCGAACAATGAAGTACCAGGCTGCAGTAATGATGCCGCCAGCAATGGCTACAACTCCGATGATGATTGCGGCCATTATCAACTTAAATTTCCGGTAACGATGTGGGTCGGGTGGGGAAAGCGAACCCTGCGGAAAATAAGGTGGTGGTGTGTAGGTTGCCATGCTTGTCCTCTTCTCTCCGCTGTTCGCTGCTTAAGCGGTCGCTTTTGTTCCCGATGGTCTCGGAGCAGTAGTTGGTTTGTTGGTGCCATCGGTTGGCTGGCCCTCTTCCTGC
>DATEUF010000343.1:0-3402 GCA_035283325.1 Pyrinomonadaceae bacterium
CTCTCATTTGCCACCGGCCGCGTCAAGGCCGCGCGCCGCCTCAATGCACTCGTGGGCAATCATCGCATCAGCTGCCCGGTGAGCGCACGCTGCCCAGGCGGCGTAGTCGGTGCCCGGAATGTCCCCATAGCGGATTCCGGCTGGCACACTGCTCAGGATGCCTTTCAGCGCCTCACCCGCGTACCACTGCCGGACTGAAAGGCCCAGCCACCCGGGCATGGTTCCGCATTCCGGACTGAACACGGCTTGGGCTGGGAATGCTTGCCCTCCATCGTTTATCGTTTTGTTGCTCATGATTTGGTTGTGTCAATGTTCTGCGGCGAGCATAGCGTCGGCGATGATGAAGGCGTGTGCCGCGGTTGCATCCCAGGACACATGGTCCTGTCTCAGAGCCTCCTGGATGAGCGCCTTCATCGCCTCTCCCGCGTACCACTGACGAAGGGTCTTGTTGCTTGCTAGGCCACCTTCTTTGAATTGCCGCGCCAAGCTGCCTTCTAAGATTTGTTGTGCTTCTTCTGTGTTCATACGAACGGATTTGGATTTTCCGGGCACGCCCCGAACGGGTCACACGGTCCGCTTGACGATCCAGAGCCCATGTGGCAGCCGCAGGTGCAATCACCGACCCAATTGCGACTGCGAGCATTGTAATCGTGCGGACCGAACTTGGCCTGGTCCACCGTGGGGGAGATGAACCAATTTCCGTTCTCGATCCAAAACGAATGCCCAGGAGGCGGAACAGGGTTGGGATTGTCGGTCGAATTGCCGAACGGCTGCCGGCCGTATTTGTTTTTCTCGCTCATGACTTTTTCCTACGATGCCATTTGCTGCGTACCTATACGGCCTAGGACGCGTTTTTATTGCCGTCTGGATAGACGGTAGCGGAACGGGGGTCCGACGCGTCCTGGAGCGTATGCAAACCTAAAGCCGCGGCAGCGAAGTTGATCGCGTCAGCCACTGAATAGGCCACAATCACAGGGAACCCGTTGTTGCTCAACTCGTTAATGCACTCTCTCTGCTCCGGTTCGGGCACTTTACCGGGCACCTTGAACTCGATGAAGCATGAAACCGCGTTCCGAAACACCGAAAAATCCGGCCAGCCTTCACGGATCGTGGACTTTCGGTCCATCCGGCTGTGGACATAAGGGATTTCATTGAGCCGCAGCCACTGCTCGAACTGCTCGTGCATTTTGCGCTCAGCGACCCGTTCCTGCTTCGCGTCGGCCTCGGGCTGGGTGGGGCAGCGCAGGGCCTTGCGGGTTTCGGGCGCCATGCGTTTACGAAAGGATTCGGGCAGTGCGGTGCTGCTGAAAGTGCGGCTCATGCGGGTTGGGGGATGGGTTTAAACTGACCTTGGTAGCCCTTTCTGTGAACTACTCCGTGGCAGAAAGTGCACAGGAAAGTGACGGAGAGGGGTTCAGAATAGTTGACATGATGCTTGTGGAGGGTTGGTTTTGAAACGCCGCAGAGTTCGCATTCGGTTTTGAGTTGGATAAGACCCTTACGAAACGCTTTCCTGACTAAATCATTAGCCTTGATCTTGTGTTTGTTCTTTTTTCGCCATCTAGCATGCGCCTTAGGACAGGAATGAAGCACTACTCCCTTAGCAATCAATTCATTCCTTCTAATTCTTGCGATCACTCTATTTCTCTTAACCCACTCGGGATCACTTCTTAATTTCTGCCTATAGGCTTTATGGTTTTGTTTGATGCAATCCTTGCACTTGCCCCAGTGACCATCAGATGTCAGTTTATTAGTGTAGAAGCTACTTAGCCTTTTCACTTTTCCACATTTCTTGCAGGTCTTCATTCTAGAAGGGCGGCATCTGATCATCTGTTACAGGTTCAGCTAGTGCCTTTCCAACGGGGTCAACCGGAACCCCTTCACTCTCGATGACTAGGGGTTCCGTGGGAGGTGCTGGAGGTTCTTCTGATGCGGGCACCTCGTAATCCTCAACCACGTTCTTATCAGAGTAACCATCCTTACCATCCTCGAAGCCAATCTTGGCATAACCCTGTCGGCCCAGGCATTGGCGCGCGGTCAGGGTTCCCGCTTCGTAGGCAGCACCAAGACCCACGGAATAACAATAATGTCGGAGCCTATGCTCCATGAACGCAGCGCTCAGGTAGTCGAACACGTGGCCCTGCCGGTCGCCAGCAAAAATGTTCAATTTGATTTTGATCATCTCATGGCCCCTCTTGGATTTGGTGTCGGACGCCTCGATCACTTCGAAAGGCCAGGTTCCGCTTGGAAGCATGCGGGCTTCAGAAAGTTCTTTCTCGGTCTTCGGTTTAAAGTTCATTGATTTAGGTTGGTTTAAGTTGGTTAACGTTTGATGCTCAAGTGTTTCTGAAGCAGTCTCATACCTTTGTCGAAATCTTTGTCGCCTTCCCACTTAGCGTCCAGCAACGCGAGTCCCGCTGACAGCGCGTCTCGTTCGGATACGTATTCTGTCTCGTCGCAATCAAGGCGAGACGGACGGGGAGTTTTCTTTTTAGGTTTCCGGTTCACTTCATTATTCAGTTAAACAGAACGAGGCATTCGCCCTTTTGCTTTAAGGAACGCTTCGGCTTGTTGCCGTGGCGTTGACCAGAGCAAGAGGGAAATATCCGCGTAGCTTCGTTCCGTCATGTCCGCTCCTACGATTTTAGCGAGTTCAAAGATCATGTCGCAGTCCGACATCCTGTTATTGTCGTATGCTATAGCCCTGGCCACAGCATTTCGGTCATTGATGTAATTCGGAAGTGGTCCAGGATTATTGTTTGGGCTTATGCCGGCAAGAAAAGGCCCCCTGGATGCCAGGGTATTCTCGTAGATTTCAGTCCATCCGGATTCCTCTGCCATGGCCCTTATTATTTCTTGGTCGGTCATATCACTTCATCCGTTTCTGGAGCCATCCGATGACCCCACCGATCTGAGTGCCGGTCATTTCGTTCCATGCCTCAACATTTGCTTTCTTGAACCATTTTTCTTGGTCTTCATCCGAGACTTTCACAATATCCAGAAGTCGGTTGACTTCAGCCACCTCACCCGGCGTAGCCAGCACAATGGCTTGGCTGGGCTTCTCAATCGTCTCCTTCCCGTAGCGCTGAGCGAACTCGGCAAAGTCGAGCTTGAACTCACTTCCATCCGGGAACCCCAGCAGCCGGCTCTTGCGCACCACAGCGAACCGTTCTGGCCCACGCTTGTCCGCCCGCAGGCACAGGTGCAGCTCGTACTCCAATTTCTCGTAGCAGTCGAAGGTGACGCCGGTTTGCGCGCGCTCGCCGTTGAGCAGCCCCCATTCTTGCTTCTCATGGCAGATTAAAATCACGTTCATGTCAATCTTGTCGAGCCAGGTGATCAATCTGCGAATAGCTGCGATGGCGGGCTTCTTGGACGCGCCAAACTGATCCTTCTCGCCCA
>DATEUF010000344.1:0-6754 GCA_035283325.1 Pyrinomonadaceae bacterium
CGGTAGCTGCCAAGAACCGACTTGGGCTGCGCCCTTCTGCTTATGTTCATCTCACGGCTAGTTGAACCAAGGGGCTGCTTTTCCCCACTTCGGTAGCGAATTGCAAGAACCGCGAAGGAGGGCGTAGCCCAAGCGCTAGAAACAGCTGAACCCGCGAGGCAAGCCATCGCGGCACATCAGGCGGCACAGCCGTAACCACGAACAATGGGTTTCCTTTGACATCTGCCAGTACCGCCGCTGGCTGGTGAACTCCGTGACCGCCCTTGCCACCGAAACGATCTTAACGGTGGGAGGCCACGGAGGGCCGCCCCTACAAATGAGGACACAACGGTTGAGTTGACGCAGCGGCACGATTCAAAGCAGCCTTAGGCGCACAGGACTAGTTGAGAAACGTACCCGCCGCTCGGCTCCAGCGAATTATGTTCCCGGCAGGGTGCGCCAGCAAGATTTTAGTGCTTCGCGCAAAAAATTCACGAGCATTCAAACGAGCGTAACGTCACGAACGGTTGGCGGAGCTCGTAATGCGTAGACATTTCAATCATTCAGATAAGGAGAAACAATGACAGCACGGATCGCCGAAGCTTCGCCGCGTTTCCTGGCCAGGATGGCCGGTGTGTTTTTTCTTCTCACCATACTGACGGGAATATTCACACAGGGCTTCGTCAGTGAAAGACTTGTCGTTTTCGGCGACGCTGCGGCTACAGCGACAAACATACTGACGCATAAGGGCCTGTTCGAGTTGGGCTTCACAGTCTATCTCATCGAAATGGCGTGTCAGGTCGCCATGACACTCTTTTATGAATTGCTGAGGCCGATGAGCAAGAGCGTCTCTTTGCTGGCGGCGTTCCTCGGCCTGACTGCGACTTACTACCGCGTTACGGTACTGACCTCATGACACCCAGTTGAACTTTTCGCAGAGTTTACTGGCTCTTTCGCGTGGCGCGCAATCGCATCACGGACCTTTTCCGCAAGAGCAGGAAAGACACCTTCAGCGACGCAGCGCCCAAGGACTTTGGCGACGAAGACGGCGACGTGCTGCGGCTCGAAGATTTGTTGCCATCGCCCAATGCCGGACCGGAAGCGCTCTACGTCCGCAGAGTACTGCTTGATGAGTTGGAACTTGCGCTCGATGAGCTTCCCGAGGAGCAGCGTGAAGTATTCGTCGCTCACGAACTAGAGGGGCGGCCCTTCAAAGAGTTGTCGGCAGAAAGCGGCGTCAACATCAACACGCTGCTCGCGCGCAAGCGCTACGCGGTGCTGCATCTGCGCGAACGACTGCAGAACATTTATGACGAGTTTACAAAGAAGTGAGGGACAAACATGAACGAGAGACAGGCGAAATTGATCAGATTGATTTGGCTAGCTCCGCTGGCGATCCTGGGGATACTGCTCTTTATGGTCATCGGCGGCGAAATAGTGCAGCAACTGTGGAATTGGCTGCTGCCGCCGCTGTTTGGCATACGCCAGATCACCTTCTGGCAAGCGCTTGGGATTCTGGTGCTCTGCCGGATCCTCTTCGGCGGATTTGGATTTCACGGTTCCCAGCGCTCCCGTTCCCGCCGAGGCGTCGGCAATCGCATAGCCGATCGCGTCGCTGAGCGTGTCGCCGAGCGCTCCGAGAATATGACGCCTGAAGAGCGGGAACGATGCCGGCAAGGCCTGGGCGAACGTTGGGGCGGCGAGCCATCCACCGGCGAGACACGGCCGCTCTGAAATCGCTTGAAGTTAATGAACACGCTATCCACAGATTACGCAGATGGCCGCAGATTAAGAACGTGAAACTGGGAAATCTGAGTAATCTGTGGATTGTTAACGATACCTGACGGCGAGCGTTTTACTGGCGGAGAGAAAATGAAATGACGGTCAGCCCTATCGACAAGTCGCAACGCACCGCTGCAAGAGTCGCGGCATTTGCTTATCTAATCACGGTGGCGGTCGTGCTCTCTGCAAATTATGGTATCTACGCCCGCTTCATTGTCGCGGGCAATACTGCGGAAACCGTTCGGAATATCATGGTGCACGAACTACTATTTCGGATCAGCATCGTCATCCATAATTACCGCTGGCGGTTGAGCCTGGCTAAAGGCGAGCCACGATACGACGATCTGGAACAAAAACTTTTCGAAGGTCCCGTTATCACTGTTCCCACAATCACCATTGCGAGTGATTTCGACGGTCCGGCAGCGGACGGCTCATCCTCTCGCAAGAAATTCTCCGGCAAATATTCGCACCAAGTCCTTAAAGGCATCGGCCACAATGTGCCTCAAGAAGCTCCACAGGCCTTTGCCAAAGCTATCGTCGAAGTCGACGGTTATTGATCGGTGCGTTGACCTGCACATCCACTGCTGACTGACATGCACAGATGTGTGGGCTGGACATCTCTATCGCTAAGCCGGTTTGCGCGCGGGCACGACAGTGCTGTTGCTGCAAGGCATCCGTTCGTGATCTTTCAGCGTCGATGCACGGTTGAGAGGGTCACTGCATCCATCAATTCCTAGCACGTCAACCCCAACTCCGCTACAATTGCCGCCTTATCTGCGCTGGGGGCTCTCGAAATACAATCTCTTTTCCAGCAGGCAGCTAGCACATTAGGAAGGCGGCGAGTGAGCACACTGGTTTCCATTGGCGCGAGACTAGGCCGCTACGAAATCCGCTCGAAGATTGGCGAGGGCGGAATGGGCGAGGTGTATCTGGCGCAGGACACAAAGCTCGATCGCAAAGTGGCGTTGAAGATTCTGCCTGCTGACCTTGCTGCAAACCAGGACCGCATGCGCCGTTTCGTTCAGGAAGCGAAGGCCGCAGCCGCGCTTAATCATCCGAACATCGCACACATCTATGAGATTGGGGATCATGAGGGAACAAACTTCATCGCGATGGAGTTTGTCGACGGCAGGACCCTGCGGGAAAAGATTCACGGCAAAAAAAGTGAGCGGAAGGTCCTACTCAAACACTTGCTCCAGGTCGCGGAAGGGTTGGCGAAAGCACACGCGTCAGGAAATTGTGCACCGCGATCTCAAACCAGACAACATCATGATCACGCGTGAGGGGCAGCACGCGAAGATTCTTGATTTCGGCCTGGCAAAGCTCATTGAAGGACAGGGAGAGGGGGAGACGGAAAGAGGGGGTGAAGATCCCACGATCGCCCTGTCGCCCCGTCCCCCTGTCTCCCCATCTGGGACTTCGCCTGGTGTCGTGATGGGTACAGTCGGCTACATGTCTCCCGAACAGGCGCAAGCGAAAGCTGTCGACCAGCGCTCCGACATCTTTTCTTTCGGCTGCATCCTGTACGAGGCAGCCACTGGTCGCAAGCCGTTCGCCGGTGACTCCATCGTTGACACGCTGCACAAGATCATTTACGAGCCGGCGCCGGCCATCACTGACTTTAATCCTTCAGCTTCACCTGAATTGCAGCGCGTCATCCGCAAGTGTCTGGCGAAAGAGCCGGAGAAGAGATACCAAACAATTCGCGACACGGCCAACGACCTCGAAGAATTGCTGGAAGAGATGAAGGGCGTCAGCGACCTCGAGCGCTCTGTGGCCCCGTCCACGAATACGAGCAGCGCGATCGGTAGCACAGGCAACGACGTGCGCGCGCAGAGCACTGCGTCCGTTCGCCAGCAGCCGGTCTCGAGCGCGGAATACGTCATTTCTGGAATCAAGCAGCATAAACTGACAGTGGTGATTGCCCTCGTGGTGCTTGTCGTCGGCGCGGTCGGGCTTTTTCTTTATCTGCGCGCGCGCAACACCGCTGTCGCAATCGAGTCAATCGCCGTGATGCCATTCGTCAACGAAAGCGGCAATCCGGATGTCGAATATCTCTCGGACGGAATGACTGAAACGCTCATCAATAGTCTTTCACAGATTCCCAACTTGAGCGTGAAGGCACGTTCATCGGTTTTCCGTTACAAAGGCAAAGAGATTGACCCGAAAAAGATTGCCGCTGAACTAAATGTGCAAGCGATACTAACAGGGCGCGTTGGACAACGCGGCGATCAATTAACACTCAATTTAGAATTGATTGACGCACAGACGGAAAACATTCTGTGGGGCAATAGATATGAACGTAAATCCTCTGAACTTGTTTCTATGCAAACTGAGATTGCACATGATGTTTCGAGCAAATTGAAATCAAAACTTTCGGGCGCGGAAGTAGCGAACATTGAAAAGAATTACACCGTCAACCCCGAAGCCTATCAGCTTTATTTGAAAGGTCGTTTTCAGTGGAACAAGCGAACTATCGAGGCACTCAAACAGGCGGCGGAATTCTTCAAACAAGCGATTGAGAAAGACCCGAATTATGCCCTCGCCTATTCAGGTTTGGCTCAGACTTATGTCCTGTTTCCGTTTTACGGCATCGCTTCGCCAAAAGCGAGTATGCCACAGGCGAAAGCGTCAGCTTTGCGGGCGTTGGGGATTGACGACTCGCTGGCGGAAGCGCATGCGGCACTCGGAAAATATCTACTCTTTTTTGAGTTTGACAGGGCAGGCGGCGAAAAGGAACTTCGCCGTGCCATCGAACTCAACCCGAATTATGCAACCGCACACCATTGGCTTGGACTAGACCTCCTGACGGTGTTGAAGCGGTTTGATGAAGCCATTCCCGAAATGAAACGTGCCGAAGAACTCGACCCACTTTCGCCCGTAATTAGCGCGGATGCGGGGCTTGTTCTCGTTTACGCTAGACGTTATGACGAAGCGATAGCACAAACGAAACGCGCCTTATCGCTCGATCCAAACTTTTTTAATGCGCGTTACACTTTAGGCTACGCGTATGACGGCAAGAGGCTGTATGCGGAAGCAATCGCCGAGTATCGTAAGGCACTCGCATTGAACGATGACCCATATGCGAAAGCCTTTCTTGTTCGTTCACTGGCAAAGTCGGGCAGGCGGGCCGATGCCCTAAAATTAGTGGAAGAACTAAAGTCGGAATCGGCAACACGGTATGTTCCGAACTACTGTTTGGCAATGGCTTACACCGCGCTTGGCGAGAAAGAAGAAGCTTTCGCTTTGCTGGAAAAAGATATTGCCGAACATTCATCATTTGTGAGTGTGCTTGCGGTTGAACCGGCACTTGACGATTTGCGTGACGACCCGCGATTCAAAGCGATGCTGGGACGCCTGAATTTGCCGGAGTGAATTTGAATCAGATGAATAAAGAACTGCCAGCCGGTTCCACTCTCTCGCACTACCGCATCGTCTCGAAAATCGGCGCGGGCGGGATGGGCGAAGTCTATTTGGCTCACGACAGTAAACTCGATCGTAAAGTGGCGATCAAGTTCCTGCACGAAGAGTTCAGCAAGGACGCGGATAAGTTGGGCCGCTTTATCCAGGAAGCCAAGGCAGCCTCTGCACTGAATCACCCGAACATTCTGACCGTTTATGAGATCGGCGAGGTAGACGGCAAAAACTACATCGCGACCGAGTTGATCGACGGCCAGACCCTGCGTGAGCATCTCTCGCGTAAGGAAACGCTTCAGCTCAACGCGATTCTGAAGATCGGCGTGCAAGTGTCGGAAGCGCTTTCCGCGGCGCATCAGGCTGGGATTATTCATCGGGACATCAAGCCCGAGAACATCATGCTGCGCAAAGATGGCTATGCGAAGGTGCTGGACTTCGGTTTGGCGAAATTGTCAGAACCGAGAGCGTTAGCGACCGGGTCGGCGGGAAGCGAGGACGTAACCCGGGTCCAAGTCAATACAACTCCCGGAATGGTGATGGGAACGGTTTCGTATATGTCACCCGAACAAGCACGTGGCAAAGAAACCGATGCCCGAACGGATATCTGGAGTTTGGGAGTCGTCTTGTATGAAATGCTCTCCGGCAAAGTTCCCTTCACCGGCGAAACCATCAATCACACCATTGTCTCGATCCTCGAGAAAGAACCGCTGTTCCTGGAAAACGTGCCAGCTGAACTGCAGCGGATCGTCCGCAAAGCGATGACTAAAGATGTGGACATGCGGTACCAAACGGCGCGTGACCTCCTGATAGATCTCAAGAACCTACGGAGAGATCTAGACATCCAAGGCGAGCTTGAGCGTTCAATCATTCCGAACCGCGCAGCCACAACTGAATCAGCTAACGAAAATCAAACTCAGGTTTATGGTTCGGGGTCGGTTGCCGCGACGAGCAGCGGCCAGGCCGCGGCAACACAAAGTGTAACGACATCGTCTTCGAGTCTTGAATACGCGGTCTCGCAGGCAAAGAGCCACAAACTTGCCACGGCGATAATTGGGGTCTTGCTGGTCGGAGTGGTCTCGGCCGTCGGCTACTTTGCGTTTGTTTCCAGAGGCGGCAGCACAAAGCAGATCAGTTCGATAGCTGTGCTTCCGTTTGAAAACAAGAGTGGGAACGCGGATTCGGACTATTTATCCGACGGTGTCGCTGAGTCGCTGATCTACAAACTCTCGCAATTGCCTAATCTAAGGGTCAGTCCGCGAAGCTCGGTTTTTCGCTACAAAGGCAAAGAGATCGACGCGGAAAAGATCGGGGCCGAACTCGGTGTCGATGCGGTTATGTCGGGGCGAATTATTCAGCGCGGCGACAATTTGACCATAAGCGTTGACCTTGTCGACGTCAGGAACAAGAAAACGCTTTGGGGCGAGCAATACGAGCGGAAAATGTCCGACCTGCTTGCGACCCAGAAAGAGATCGCGTCGGCGATCACAGAAAAACTGCAATTGAAACTCTCGGGTGAGAGCGAACAAAAGCTGGCCAAGAAATATACTGACAACAACGAAGCGTACCAACTCTTTCT
>DATEUF010000345.1:0-3837 GCA_035283325.1 Pyrinomonadaceae bacterium
AAATATTGCCCACACTCGTTTGAACGGAATCTCGGACCGTTCCAAACGGTTACCTAACACGGCGAATATCTCCTTCGCAAAGGTCGACGGTCAGGAAATGATGAACCTCTTAAACCGCGAAGGGATTTGTGTATCGACGGGATCGGCGTGCCACTCAACCACGCACGACTCTTCGCCGACTCTGCGTGCAATGAATGTTCCATACGAGTTGGCGCAGGGCTCAATTAGGTTTTCCCTGGGGCGTTACAACACAATTGATGACGTTGACCGAACCTTGGAAGTCTTGCCACGGGCAATTGAGGAACTTGTTAAGTCGTCTGCAGACCAAAAAGAGCCAAACCGGCGTCATAGTCGTCCGTAGTGGTATTGACAAGAGTTTTATTGTTAGAATTCGAGAGTATCGCGAACCTAATTGCCATTATCAGGAGTGGTAAACGGACAGAACCCCTTCAAAAAAGATGACACCCCAATCGACTCCAAACGCAAAAAACGCAAAACGTGCGCGCGAGGACAGTGTAAGCTTACTGGAAACTGACGATTACGTCTGCATTGAACCCATAACTCCCCTGTCACAGGCGATTGAAGTAATGAAACAGGATGAAGGGGGCTGCGCAATCGTCTGTGAAGGAGACCAAGTGGTCGGGATTTTCACGGAGCGAGATCTTTTGACAAAGATCATCGGGCAGGAAGTAGATCTCAAGACGCCGGTAAGACAGTGGATGTCGCCCGTTGTAGCTACGCTGACACCGGACGCAACCATTGGGGAAGCGGTCACGATCATGGACGAGAAAAGTTATCGCAACATTCCGATAGTTAAAAATGGCAAACTGATCGGTTCAATCTCGGTTTTTGATGTGATCTCTTATCTCGCCGAGAGTTATCCGAAGACCACAATGAATCTGCCGCCAGTGAGCGACCAGATCATGGATAGCACCGACGGCGCCTGAATCGTAAATCGTAAATCATGAATCGTGAATCGTAATAAGAGGGACATCGTGAATCGTAAATCGTGAATCGTGAATCGTAATAAGAGGCACAATCTTAACCAAGGATTAGTACTAACAATTCACGACTTACGATTCACGATTCACGATTTACGATTTACGATTCACGCTTTTATCCGAAAGGAACCTGTCTAAGCCATCATGAGCACTGTTATCGAGCCACCTGTTGAACAAATTCAGAAGCCCCTGGAAGAGGTAGAGACTGTCACCATCCGCTTTGCCGGCGACTCAGGCGACGGCATGCAGTTGACTGGCACGCAGTTCACCAACACCTCGGCAGTTGTTGGCAACGACATCTCGACGCTGCCTGACTTTCCAGCTGAGATTCGTGCCCCGGCTGGAAGTTTACCGGGTGTCAGCGGTTTTCAGTTGAACTTTTCCAGTCAGGACATTAAGACACCAGGCGATCAGCCAAGCGTCCTCGTGGCAATGAACCCAGCGGCACTTAAAGTAAATCTGGCAGACCTGGAAGACGGCGGCACAATCATTGTAAACACCGACGGCTTCACACCAGAGAATTTGAAGTACGCCAACTATGCTTCGAATCCGCTGGAGGACGGCTCGCTTGCCGGCTACAGAGTTCATAAGCTGCCGATTAGCACGCTGAACATGAACGCACTCAAGGGCAATGTTGAGCTTGCGCGAAAAGAGATCGACCGCTGCAAGAACTTTTTTGCTCTGGGGGTGCTCTACTGGCTCTACGATCGTCCAATGGAGAACACTCTCAATTGGATTCACAGCAAGTTTGCTAAGAACCCGGAACTAGCAAAGGCTAACGAAGTGGCCTTGAAGACCGGATACAACTTTGCCGACACAACAGAAGTTTTTACCACTCATTACAGGATTAAGAAGGCAAAGATTACTCCGGGAAAATACCGAAAGTTGACGGGCAACGAAGCGACCGCAATCGGTTTCGTCGCCGCGTCTCAGCTGGCCGGCCGGCCGCTCTTTTATGGTTCCTATCCCATTACACCCGCGTCCGACATTCTTCATGAACTGGCGCGTCACAAGAGTTTTGGCGTAAGAACCTTTCAAGCAGAGGACGAGATCGCCGCTGTTTGCGCCGCAATCGGTGCAAGCTTTGCTGGGCAGATTGGTTTGACGGGGACATCAGGACCGGGCGTGGCCCTAAAGCAGGAAGCGATTGGACTCGCTGTGATGACTGAATTACCGCTCGTGATCATCAACGTTCAGCGTGGTGGTCCATCGACGGGATTGCCAACGAAAACCGAACAGGCCGATCTCTTCCAGGCTGTTTGGGGACGCAATGGCGAGTGTCCGGCAATCGTTGTCGCTCCATCAACACCGGGTGATTGTTTCCATATGGCAATTGAAGCGGTGCGCCTGGCTTTCAAGTTCATGGTGCCCGTCTTTTACCTGTCGGATGGTTATCTCGCCAACGGCGCAGAACCGTGGGCCATCCCAAAGATTGACGAGCTGCCAAAGATCGAAGTGAAGTTTTCTACTGATCCGGCCAACTTTATGCCGTATGCGCGAGATCCCGAGACGCTGGCGCGACCGTATGCGATTCCAGGCACTCCTGGACTCGAACACCGCATCGGGGGCATTGAGAAACAACACATTACCGGGAACGTCAACTACGATCCTGAGAATCACCATCTGATGGTTAAGCTGCGCCAGGAGAAGGTGGATCGCGCGGCCAATGAGATACCGCTGGTTGAAGTCTTTGGTCAACGAACGGGTAAAGTGCTGGTACTTGGTTGGGGTTCAACCTATGGCTCAATTAGTTCAGCGGTTGAAAAACTCCAGCAGGAAGGAAAGAGCGTTTCGGCAGCGCATCTGCGCTACCTCAATCCTTTTCCCAGGAACCTGGGCGAGGTGCTTGCGGGCTTTGAAACGGTGATTGTGCCGGAAATGAACCTGGGCCAACTCTGCACCATGATTAGAGCGAGGTATTTGGTTGATGCGGTGCCGTTTTCGAAGGTCAAAGGACGGCCGTTCCAGATTCGCGAGATTGTCAGGAAAGTCGAGGAGTATTTGTAAACGTCGCGAACGCGGGCAACGAAAGATTTGAGTATGTTAACTGCGATTAAACGAATTCTCAGTAGTTTGTTCAACTCGAAACAAAAAGAGCCGCCAGCGCCGCCGCATGATCCTTATGCTTATCGCTCAGCTCCTCGTAAACGAGGGCCATATGAACGCGGAGGAGCAGTAGCAGTGTTTGAACCAGACGATGGCGAGGAATTGATCGGAAACGAGAAGAAGGTTGAGGAGTATTTGTAACACTGGGATCTCACCCCAGTCCGGTAGCGAGGAGCGTTGATATGAGCACGACAACAGCGCTTATGACTGCTGAGGAGCTGTTGCGGCTTCCGCGCGGGCAGTTTCGCTATGAACTAATTAATGGAGAGCTCAAGAAAATGTCACCCACCGGACATGAGCACGGACGAATAACGATGCGGCTGGCGGCTCCGCTTGCACAATATGTTAAGGCTGCTCAATTAGGAGAAGTATATGCCGCGGAGACAGGATTCAAACTAAGGACCGATCCGGATACAGTTCGAGCTCCTGATGTCGCATTCATATGCAAGCAACGCGTGGTTGAGGTTGGCAGTACTAAAGGTTACTGGCACGGCGCGCCGGATTTAGCGGTCGAAGTTCTGAGTCCCGATGATCGAGCTGCGAAAGTTAAGGACAAGGTCTCAGATTGGCTACTAGCCGGCGCGAAACAAGTTTGGGTTGTGAGCCCAAAATTGCGCCGTATTACTGTCTATCGGTCAATGACTGACATTACAGTACTTACTGAGAAGGAAACTCTGCACAGTGCAGATTTAATACCAGGTTTTACCCTTCCACTAAGGGAGATTTTTGA
>DATEUF010000346.1:0-15993 GCA_035283325.1 Pyrinomonadaceae bacterium
ATTGTGGCCGAGGCCCTGCTCTTTCTGAATATAGGGCGTGATGTCCCACTCATAGGGGCGGACGACATTGTCGAGCACTGGAACAGCGGCGAGTGCTGGGTTGGCCGCGACCGGCTTGTTGCCCCAGGTAATTCCCGTCTCAGTCCAGGAAGTATTAGAAACTGCGAAGACGGCTTGCTGCACATTGAGGCTGCTGGTGTCCTGTAAGGCCCCAACCAAACGCAGCTTGGCGCTGCTGATAGCGCCTGTGGGCACAGTGCTCAGATCAAACTTCAAGTACGACTCATAGTTCGAGCTGGAAGTGGAGGATCTGGCACGGAGTTCAGTGTCTGTACCGTAGTTGCTGCTTGGCGAACTGTCTTTCACGCGCGCATCAGCCAATGCTGACAGTGTGCTCGTCTGCGACTGCGGAGCGACGTTAACTGAGACATTATAGGAAAGCAGAGAGGCGACGGCGATGGGAACCCCGGAATGACCCGACGAATAGGCGGAGAGCGTGGTCCAAAGCCCAAACCAAGCCAGGACTGCAGTGAGTGAGACAATCAATCGCCTATGGGTTGTAAGGATTGGTGACAGGGACCGAGACATGGCAACTCTCCTTCGTGCGGAAGCATTACACCGCAAGATTCTGGAGAGGATTTGTCGTAGAAAGCGACAGCGCCAGACCCACCTGGGGCCATTCAGCCTCTGTCTGCTAAAAGAAACACCCGTTGGACTGTCTTTCTATACCAGTTTGTCTTCAATTTTTGCTATCCCCCTTTAGAAGGATATTTTGAACAGGTCAACCCGCCCGACAGTTTGGGTAAACTTTAGTGGTCAGCTTCAGCCCCTTTGGCACTGCCTCTTCGCTCAACCGGAACATTAGCACCAATTTTCTCCATCCAGTTCAGGAATTGAACGCGGGTTATCCGTTTAGCTGAATTGCTTGGCATAGTTAAGGCTAACCTTGAAGGTACTAGCCTGCACGCCGGTACAAAAAACCTACCGTCTGCGGAGGTCTGTATTTCAAAACTGCTGAATCGTCGATCTTGGCGATTAATTAGAAAAAATCAGGGCAAATGGTACCGGCTTTCAAGGTGAACAATACCGCC
Source organism: Pyrinomonadaceae bacterium (assembly GCA_035283325.1). Lineage (GTDB taxonomy): Bacteria > Acidobacteriota > Blastocatellia > Pyrinomonadales > Pyrinomonadaceae > PSRF01. Next base: position 1,092 of record DATEUF010000346.1, read on the forward strand.
AATGCTACTTGTCAGGAAAAAGTAGCAGATGTTGCGAATGAAACTTGCGAAAGGGCTGTCGTAGCGCTAAGTCATACGCCAAATGAGCATCAATTGTACGAGGCGATGAGCGCAAAGGTGTTCGGGGAGGGCACGCGAATTGGGGCGTTCAGCGTGCGCAATTTAATGTTGCTCACCGGCTTAAATTCTTACAGCACTGTGAGACGCGCGCTTCTCGGTCTGAAATCAAAGCTGAGTATCGAGCATTACAAAGTTGCAGGGGACCAGTTTCGACAATGCTCGAGTTACGTCTATTACATTTTTCCGCCGGAAGAGATCCTTAGTAGGCGACGAGCAGCAAGCATGGCGACGTATCCTAAGGAAATCGACCGAAGCGATGGAAGTATTGCGTTCGGCTCAGCGATCGAAAGGATTATTCGATGCAGCGATCTAAGCCGGCGGGAAGCGCAGGTAGCTCTATGTTGTATTGAGGGGCTCACGAACGCTGAAATCAGTGACCGGTTGTGCATCAGTGAAGATACTACCAAAACGCACCTCCGGCATGTTTTTGCCAAGTTTGGCGTAAGACGACGAACCGAACTGATTTCGCGACTGCTGGGAATAATTTAGGGTTATCCGTTTTTCGGTGCTTAGACTTGCAGGTTTACGATTGCTTCAAACAGAGGAAGTTTCATGAGAGTAAAGGTCGGCACAGCAACTTCAAACTATGACAAAAGGACAGGTCTGTCGCTTCTGACAGCAGTAACCATGCTCTTGGCTTCATCTCTTTTCGCCAATGTTCAGGCGCAGTCTGAAAACCCTAGCCCCAACACGGGGGCTAACCAACCTGCCTCAGGGAGAGAGAGCAAGGCAGACGAACCGTATCGCATTGGACCAGGCGATGTGCTGGAGATCAAGGTGCGCAAGAGTTCCGAACTGTCGCTTGATGCTGTAAAGGTTGATCAGCGCGGCGTTATTCATGTTCCCATGGTCGACGAGCCGATAACGGCTGCTTGTCACACCGAGGCAGAGCTTGCTGAACAGCTCAACAAAATCTATCTGGAGTACAAGACTCAGCCTGACGTAAAAGTTTACATCAAAGAATACAACGCGCACTTGGTTTCGGTGTTTGGTGCTGTAAACCAACCGCAGCAGTTTAGACTCCAGCGACGGGCCCGGTTACTTGAAGTGTTGACGCTTGCGGGCGGCCCTAAGGAAGAGACCGCCAGTGACACGATTATAGTGACGCATGCTCCTGACGCACCCATGTGTCAATCACTGGTGGCTGACACTCCCGAAACCAACTCGAATTTGACATCCACCTATTCTTTGCTCGCGACGCTAAGAGGAGACGAAAACTCTAATCCGTTTGTGCGACCAGGAGACGTGATCAAGGTGCCGGAGGCCAAGCTTGCTTACGTCGTTGGCAATGTTGTGCGGCCCGCTCAGATACCTCTGAAGGATCCCATTACGGCCTCGCGGGCCATTGCGATGGCTGGAGGCACATTGCCAGACAGCAAGACGAATCAAGTTCGTGTCATGCGTCAGGTTCCCGGATCCACGAAACAGACGGAATTCTTTATCGATCTGGTAGCCATCAAAAAGCACAAGGCTGAAGATGTGCTGCTTCAACCTGGCGATATTGTCGAAGTTCCAACGGCCACGGGCAAACGAGTGCTGCGATCCATTATGAGCAGCATCATTCCCTCAGTGGGACGAGGAATCCGACCAATTCCTTAAGAGCTGAATTACCTTGCAGATTCATGAGAAAGCCTTTTCTTTCCGGACCAGACTATGAACGAAGAGATGAAAATAGTAAAACGCGTCCCTGACAATTCCTTGCTGGATGTCGATAGACCCTCGCAACGATTTGCCGACCTGACACTTGCGGACTACCGGTATGGTACAGCCATGCTGGAGGAGGAGGGGCAGTTAAAGGATTACTGGCGTGCAATCTCCGAACGCAAGTGGCTAGTGATCAGTGTGGTTGCCCTCTTAACGACTCTAGCGGCCGTCTATACGATACAGAAGCCCAACGAGTATGAAGCTCAGGCACGTGTTCAAGTTGATCTGGAACGAGTGAACCCTGCTCTTGGCGCGTCCAAAGATAGCCCAATCATTGTTGGCAACTCGACTACGGATCCTGCCTATTTCAACACGCAGGTTCAGAATTTTACTGCTCCGGGTCTACTGCGCCGCGTAGTCAAGCAACTCAACCTTGAACATACGAACGATCTCGCCCCGCTGCCGGTCGAATCCTACGAAGGGGGCTCCGTCCTGGAGCACTTGCGAAAAACCTTAGGGCTTGGAGGCAAAACCGATCCTGCGGACCAAGGTCACCAAGGTCAATCGACCGACTTAGCTGTCAGCAATTCTGAACAATCAGCGGACTCAACAGAGGACCCCGAAGAGGCTGCACGACTGGCCCCTTATGTCGAGGCTCTCCTGAAGAAACTCGCAGTCGAACCGGTTCGCGAGAACCACCTGACTGAGAAAGAGACTCGTCTTATAGACGTGCGCTTCACCCATCAGGATCGCAAGTTTGCAGCGAAAGTGGTCAACGCTATCGTCGATTCTTTTGTCCTCTCAAACCTGGAGAGGAAAACTGAAAGTAATGCTTCCACGGCCCACTTCTTATCTGAACGAATCGCGGAACTGCAATCTCAGATCCGGAACAGCGAACAGCAATTGATTGAATACGCGAAAAGCCATCAAATCCTCTCCCTCGATGCGAATGAAAACATGGTTGTGGAGAGATTGGCGGGTCTGAACAAGCAATTGCTGGAAGCCGAAAACGAGAGGAAGTTTGCAGAGGCAGCATACAACGCCGGTCGCAATCCGGCCGCAGCAAGCGCTATTGCGGAAGGCAATACAGTGGCTGACGCTAATGCAAGAAGTATCAGTGAGAACGAAGTGCGGCTGGCCGAATTGAAGCAGCGCAAGGCGCAACTGCTGATTGAAAATACGGAGAAGTGGCCGGAAGTCAGGGAGGTCACGCACCAGATCAAAGCTCTCGAAGACGAAATTGCAAAGGCCAGGAACCGCGCCACCACAGTGGTCGTCACCAATCTCGAAACACGTTACAGCCAGGCCTTGGAACGCGAGAAGGCATTGCGGGCAGCTTATCAGCAACAGACCAGCCAGACTCTGGTCCAAAACGAAGCTGCGGTCAACTACAAAATCCTCCAGAGCGAGATCGAAACGAATAAGACACTGTTGGACGGACTGCTGCAACGATCAAAAGAGAATGACATCGTGCTGGCAGGAACACCAAACAATATCCATGTGGTGGACCATGCCATCGTTCCTTACAGACCGGCGGGCCCCAAGCGCTTGCTAAATATAACGTTGGCCTTCTTCATTTCCCTTGGGCTGGGAATTGGCCTGGCGCTGGCGCTCGACTACCTGGACGATAGTTTGAAGAGCCTTGAAGACGTAGAGAAGCTATTGCGTCTTCCGACTCTCACTCTAATCCCAACTGTCGGCCGGACGAGGGCGCGGGGACTTTTGCGTTCAAAGCGCGGCAAGGGCCCGACAACCGGCGGGACAGCAGAAAGACCGGAACTATTGATCGATGGCGATCTTCGTTCGCCGCTAGCGGAAGCCTACCGGCAATTGCGCACTTCGATATTGCTTTCGACAGCGGAGCATCCACCGCAGACGCTGCTTATCACTTCCAGTTTTCCTGCGGAGGGCAAAACCTCTACTTCAGTCAATACGGCAATTAGCCTGGCCCAGACAGGCGCTAAGGTGCTGATTATCGATGCGGATATGCGGCGGCCGCAGATTAAGTCAATCTTCAATCTGCCTACCGTCGGAGGCTTGAGCACCATCCTGTCGCGCAAAATGGATGACGTGGCAATCCTCAGCCTCATAGAACAGATCGATGGGACTAACCTTTTTGTCTTGCCGGCTGGCGATGCACCGCCTAATCCCGCCGAGCTGCTGGGTTCGAATCAGATGCGGCGGCTGCTCGAGAGTCTCAAATCCTTCTTTACCCACATCGTAATCGATTCACCGCCGGTCGCCTCTTTTACTGATGGAGTGCTGATTTCCTCAATGGTTGATGGCGTCTTGTTAGTTGTGCACGGGTCCAGAAGCTCACGAACGGTGGTTCAGCGCTCGAAAAAGCGGCTGCAGGACGTGGGCGCAAAGATATGTGGAGTTGTCTTGAATAACGTTGAGCAGAAAGCGTCGGATAGTTATTACGGCTATAACGACTACTATTACAAAACCGAGAGTCGCGTGATCGAAGCAGCCGCTGAGTGATCCTGGATGCAATTTGAATAGGGATCGCGTTGAGTGGTTTTCATGCCACTGTCCCGAAGATATATAGACATGGGTAACCAGCTCGCAGTTTTTTTCACGTCCTTGCTCGCATCACTTACTCTTACGCCTGTGGTGAGACGGTTAGCGCTGAGGCGTGGCTGGGTCGACATTCCCGCTGAAGGACGAAAGATCCACTCCTCTCCAGTGCCACGGGTTGGGGGAATAGCGATCTTTGGGGCAGTGCTCTTCAGCTTGATAGCACTTTCCCTTATTCTTCCCGACTTTGCTGCCATTCTAGGAACACGTAACGACCACCTTCTAAGGTTGCTCGTTCCAGCTACAATCATCTTCTTTTTTGGGTTGTATGATGATCTGCGGGGAACAGGAGCAAAGCTGAAATTTGCCGTTCAGATCTTGGCGGGTACCTTGTTTTACTTGATGGGTGGACGGATCGATGCCATCTCCGTTCCCTTTGTCGGACACTTGGATCTGCCTGTTGTGCTGGGTTACGCATTTACCGTTTTTTGGATCGTTTTGGTTACCAATGCACTTAACTTGATTGATGGCATGGATGGTCTGGCAGCGGGAACCGCGCTCTTGGCTTCGGCGATCATTTTCGTGGTTGCTCTTTTTCTTGACCACCCACTTGTGGCGCTGATAACCCTTGCGATTTGCGGTGCGGTAACGGGATTTCTACGCTTTAATTTCAACCCGGCTTCAATTTTCCTTGGCGACTCAGGCTCGCTCTTCATCGGATTCATGCTGGCAGCGCTTTCGTTAAAGGGCTCGCAGAAAGCTTCTACAACTGTCGCCGTAGTCGTTCCATTAATGATCTTTGGATTGCCCTTGATGGATACTGGCCTGGCAGTATTCCGCCGGTTCATTAACAGGCGTCCATTATTCAATGCCGATCGTGAGCATGTTCACCATATGTTACTAGCTCGGGGCCTGTCGCAGTCGGGGGTTGCGCTAATTCTCTATGGCGTATGTGCATGGTTCGGGTTGTCGGCGTTGCTCTTTGTTGATGAGCACGGGCGGTTAACCGAGCTGATATTACTCATCGTTACCAGTCTGGTCGCACTCTTCCTGGGCCGGCTTCGCTATCACGAAATCGATGAGATTAGGGCAACGGCGAAGCGACAGATCATAGACAGTCCGGGTCGCGCGTTGAAGAACATGAAGGTCTGGAGAGCGAGCCGTGCTATGGCTAGCAGCACATCATTGCGTGCGTTATTTCGCGTGGTGGAGACGATGCTTGAATGCGGCGAGTTTGTTTATGCCAACATTCAAATTGGTGCGGCAGGAGATCAGAACAGAATACTCCGAGCGTTTGCGCGCGAGCACGGGCTGCAATCGATACGCGGGTTTGAGGTAAAGAACGGAATCATCCATTGGTCGTGGGAGCGAGGCGACGTGAAGGCGGAACAGGTCGTCGGTTCACGAGAGTTCTGGTCGATGCGGTTGCCGCTGGCGACGGAGTCGGAAGTCTGGGGCTTCCTCAACGTCTATCGGAAACTTGATGCGGAAGAACTGCAGTTGAGTGTTAACTATCTGAAGAATTCTTTTCAGCGTGAAATGGCGCTGGCAGTGGAGCGGGTTATGTTGGCAGGAGTCAGCAGCGGGCAGGTTTTGCCGCAGGAAGAGCGGCCGCTCCCCAGGTTGGCAGCACATGCGTGAGGAGTCTAGAGTCTGGAGTCTAGAGTCTAGAGGCTTGAAACGATTGGTGATTGGCGGTTGCGATTGCCGATTGCCGGTTTTTGCTGCCGTGTGTGAGGCAATGGCTGTCTCGCAGAAAATTAGCAGCTAGATCACGGCTGCGCCGTCCGATGTGAGGCGGCCGGCTTTGCCGCGCCGCAAACCTGTAAGAACTCCCTCGGCTCGCCCTTGGTTCGGGCTTTGCCCTCATATTCTCCCCCAAAAATCGGAATCACACCCCCTCTAAGACTTTTTACAATTACAGGCTCCTGAAGAGTTTTTGCGTCGGAGCTTGTCTGGTCGGCGATCTCTATCGGATAGCCGTTGCATAAATGAAAGTAATCTTACTCGCTAATACTGACTGGTATCTATACAACTTTCGTCTTTCATTGGCCGAGGCTATTCGAGCCCAAGGGCACGAGGTAGTGTTGGTATCGCCCGAGGGACGTTTCACCGGCAAGTTGGAAGCAGCCGGATTTCGGTGCATCTCGCTACCACTGGTTCGCCGCCGACTGAATCCTTTAACAGAGCTTGTGACCGTATTTCGCCTGGCAGCCATTTACCATCGCGAGCGTCCCGATCTTGTTCATCACTTTACAGTGAAGTGTGTGCTTTACGGCTCAATCGCTGCCCGTCTTTCGCGAGTGAGAGCTGTGGTGAATGCCCTGGCCGGCCTCGGACATTCGTACGCTGACAACAGTCTTTCGTCGAGAATGCTTCGCGTCGTGATTAACAACTTGTGCAAGCTGGCCCCGAGGCGATCTCAGGTCATTTTCCAGAACCCTGATGATCAAAGAACCTATCTTGAGCGAGGTTTGGTATCGCCAGAGTGCAGCCACTTGATTAAGAGCTCGGGAGTGGATGTAACGCGATTTACTCCAGCAGCAGATTCTGAGTCACCTAAAGATAAAAGGCATGTTCTTTTCGCTTCACGCTTGCTATGGACCAAAGGCGTCGCGGAGTTTGTTGAGGCAGCACGGCTTGTTCGGGAGGAGATGCCCCAGAGTGTTTTCGTGATGGCTGGCAGCACTGATGTCGGAAATCCCGCCACTGTGCCGGCTGAGACGATTGAAACGTGGCGCCGAGAAGAAGACCTGGAGTTGATGGGGCACGTTGAGGATATCAAACCGCTACTTAAGAAGTCAGATCTGGTCGTGTTGCCAAGCTATTACCGTGAGGGCGTTCCGCGAATTCTAGTTGAGGCGGCCGCGTGCGGAAGAGCACTAATTGCCACCGACATGCCAGGTTGTCGTGAGGTCGTGTCCCACGGCAAGAACGGTCTGCTCATTCAACCAAGGAATGCGGCGCAACTGGCAACGGCAATAAAGACACTGTTGGTGGATCACGAAACCCGCGCCGAAATGGGTCGTCAATCTCGTCTCCTCGCTTGCCGGGAATTCACTCAAGAGCAGGTGATTAAACAGACCCTGGAAGTATATCGAACGGCTCTTCGTCAGAGCAGATCCGGCCAGCACAGTCCATTGGTCCACGCTGCGAACAACGTAAGGGTGCGACGAGCGAGCCAGGCTATGTCAAACGCTACCGGACTCGCCGAACTATTGGAGGCCCTGCGGGAGATGCTCGAATTCGATGAGTTTGTGTACGTGAACATGCGGTTAGAACGCTACGGCCGAGACTTTGAAGATCTGCAGCCCGTGTCGCGTGATAAGCAGTTGGCTTCTGTCAGTGGTGTTGAAGTTCGCGACGGAGCGATCCACTGGTCATGGAAAAGAAGTGGCACCAAAGAAGATGAAGTGCTTGGCGCAAGCGACTACTGGTCGCTGCGACTACCAATTTCGACTGAGCGCGCCCGCTGGGGATTCATTAATTTATATCAAGAGGCCGACGGCGACAGGCTGAACGTGAATATCAACTACTTGAGTCAAATATTCCAGCCGGAGTTGGCGCGTGCTGTGGAGAGATTGATGTTGGCTGAATGACTGGGAGATATTGTGCGGTCTTGTTGCCTTGAGTATCAGCGCTGCATTCCTCAAATGATTAGTCCATCAGAGATATTCAAGCGACAGAACATGCCATTCACAAGGAATGGCCTGGTTGCAGCTCTCAACCACAAAATAACCCTCCAGCGGTCTATCAGTAACTGGAAAGTATGGCGAGAGAGTTCTGTAAACTGCCGTATTTTTGCTTCCATGCTGATCGTGGGAGGATTGGGCCTCGCCGTAACAATCTTTTCAGCTCTGAAAGAGATTGTGATTGCCCACCAGTTTGGAGCTGGTGATAATCTGGATGCATTTCTCATCGCATATTTAGTACCTGCCTTTGCAATTAACGTCGTCGCTAGATCTTTCAACGCAGCTTTGATCCCGACATATACAGAAGTCAGAGAACAAGAAGGGAAGGAGGCAGCGCAACGACTTTTTTCAAGCTGCATAGTTTGGAGCAGTGGGTTACTAATCGCTTTTTCGATCCTGCTTGCAGCTGCCTCTCCATACATCCTGCCGATCCTAGGTTCCGGTTTCAACCGAGAAAAGCTAGCGCTCACGCATAAGTTATTTCTTATTGTGCTTCCAACCCTTCCTCTCACAGGAATGTTCCTAACTTGGTCTGCCGTGCTCAATGCCCGTGAACGTTTCGCTCTCGCAGCTTTCGCTCCTGTCCTAACGCCGATCGTAGTGATTTCGCTCGTGTTAATTCTGGGCGAAAAATGGGGTGTCTATGCCTTCGCAGTCGCCCTGGTAATAGGAGCTGCACTGGAATCCAGCGTAATGATAATAGCTTTGATGAAGGAGGGCATATCCCCGGTTCCGCGCTGGCATGGTATGAGTCCGTCCCTAAGGCAAGTTAGAAATCAGTATATGCCGATGGTTGCGGGTGGACTAATGATGGGCAGCACGGGACTAGTCGACAAATCGTTGGCCGCGATGTTGAAACCAGGCAGCGTGTCTGTATTGAATTATGGGAGCAAGATTACAGCCGTCTTTGTCTCTATAGTGGCCATGGCAGTTAGTACGGCTGTTTTACCTCAGTTCTCGCGGATGGTGGTGGCTGGCCTTTGGACAAATCTCGGATGCACAATTAAAACTTACACGCGATTGATTTTCTCCATCACTATACCGCTCACTTTCATACTCATTCTGCTCTCAAACAGTTTAGTTAGATTGTTATTTCAGAAAGGCGCGTTCACTGCCAGCGATACACTGCAAGTAGCCCTGGTTCAGAATCTCTACATATTACAGCTGCCCTTCTACGTCTGTGGGATGCTTTATGTCCGTCTGATTTCGGCTTTTAAAGCCAATCACATCTTGATGTGGGGGACCGCTATCAGTTTTGTTCTCAACATAGGGTTGGATTGGCTCTTTATGAAATGGCTGGGTGTGCCGGGCATCGCCCTCTCAACGAGTATGGTCTATCTCGTCTCCTTCTGCTACTTATGGAGAATGTCCTTGCAGTTGTTGAGGGGGAATGCTCTCAACTCATCTTCGGCTCAAGTTATTGGAAAATGAATCGGATTACGAATGCCATGCGGCGCAGCTACTCAAAATGGTTCTCGCATAACCGGCGCGCAGTAGGGATCACTTTTCTTACACGTTCACTTAATAGTGGAGGTGCTGAGACTCAACTTGTCGCGTTGGCAAAGGGTCTACATGGTCTCGGCCACTCTGTCCGCGTTGTAGTTTTCTACGCTGACGGACCGCTCGAGCGAGTACTACGCGCAGCAGGGATTCCGGTCAAGGTGTTACGGAAGGGTGGTCGCTGGGATATCCTAAGGTTCTTGTTCCGTTTGATTAAAGTCATACATCATCAGAAGCCAGCGATATTACATGGTTATCTTGTTGTTCCAAACATCCTCACCATTATCCTGAAAATAATCTCGCCCGGAAGTCGGATAGTATGGGGCGTCCGCTCATCAAACATAGACTTGAGCCAGTATGATTGGTCGGCGCGCGTCTTGTACCGCATAGAATGTGCCTTGGCTCGTTTCTCCGATCTAATAATTGTTAACTCTAATGCTGGACTTAATTACGCTCTCGCAAATGGGTTTCCGAAGGCGCGAATGATCGTAATTCCAAATGGAATCGACGCCCAACGATTTCGACCGGATTCTACCGCGAGAGGTAAGGTGCGGGAAAAATGGGGAGTGGGTGATCATACGAAAGCAGTGGGACTGGTTGGACGGCTTGATCCGATGAAAGACCACGCCACCTTTATCAGAGCTGCAGCCTCCCTAATTGAAGATCGAAAAGATGTACGTTTCATTTGTGTGGGTGACGGGCCTTCAACCTACCAAGAAGAACTGGTCAGATTATGTGAAGAATTGAAGGCATCGGATTTCTTTATATTCGCTGGAGCAGCCGGCAATATGCCGGCAGTCTACAACGCGCTAGACCTCTTGGTGTCTTCTTCATACGGAGAAGGATTCTCGAATGCCATCGGTGAAGCAATGGCTTGCAACATACCTTGTGTCGTCACTGATGTCGGCGATTCCAGGCGGATTGTCGGTCAGAACGGACACGTCGTGCCAGCAAAGAACCCCGAAGCGTTGAAGACGGCCATACAGCTGTTATTGGACAAGACTGATTCTACTCGTGGTAATCGTGGTGAGAAGATTCGGCAGAGAATCGTTAACAACTTCTCAGTCCCGAAAATGGTTGTCGCAACCGAAACTGCTCTTCTCAATACGCTGAAACGGCCTTAATTTATGATAGCCAAACATTACCCGAGAGCTTTGGCTCTTGCGGCGGTTTTCATCTTCTATACTAATCTTGATGGGTATCTATTCTCATCCGACATTCTGCCGAGCACTGCTCCCGTGTACTGGGTAATTGCCTATTTTGTGCTCGCTATCCCGCTCGTATTTGACAGAAAGTTACTATCCTTGATCCTGAGATCACCTCTTACCTGGTGGTGCTATGGCTTTCTTCTGATCTCAGGGATCTGGCTGTTCTTCCAAGCCTCGCACTCCGAAATTGTTTGGCTGGGATTTGGCATACGAGTTTCATCGGTCGGTTTTCTTGTTTGCTTGCTCGTGTTGCTTTCCAGAGAGAACGCTCAATTGTGGGCGAGATGCGCATTGCTTGTTGCGGTTTTGTTGGGAGTAGCAACAAACCTGTTCGAATTGTTTCATCCGGCGACCTTTAGCCCGATCGTTGGTCGATCAGCAGGTATATATATAAACCCAAACCGATCCGGTAACGCGCTGGTTTTGGGGATGATCTTTAGTATGGGAATCCTGAACCGGCGATTCAGAGTACTCCTTGCAATCATAGTACTTGGCGGAGTCACATTGACGTTTTCTCGGGCTGCGATATTAGGATATCTTATCGCAGTACTAACCCTCGTCTTAACGGGCATGATTTCGTTGAGGAAATCGTTGCTGCTAGCTATCAGTGGAGTATCGGCCTTATTCGTACCATTACTGGTTTGGTGGAATGAACTGTTATTGCAGCTAAGAGGCGTCGGCGTCCTAAACCAAAACGTATTGGGAAGGATTGATTGGTTCACAAAACCACAGGGTGCCTCCGACTATAGCTCAATTGAGCGTTATGATGTGGCCAAAGCAGCCTGGGAAATGTTCACGGAGAGACCAATTCTTGGACATGGCATTTCTTCGACAAAAGAATGGTCCTATGGGGTCTCATCTCATAATCAGTACTTAAGTTTTATGGCGGATCACGGCGTCGTCGGAGCATTTATCCTGCCACTGCTGGTTTTGGCGGTAACTTGGAAGAGTCGTGGCGAGGTCAGGCAGACTGGACTGGCTTTTGCGACTTTTACGCTGTACATAGGCCTTTTTACACACAATGTCCTGGACGAGCGTTATTTTCTAATGATGTTTGGTTTGATGGCTTCGATGGTAATCATAGCCAAGAGACAGTGGGAGACTTACAAAACATATGAGTGCAATGAGGGATAGTCGAATTCCGATAATCCGTTGGGCCGATTCCATAACATTTTGGGCAAGAAAACGCTTAACTTCATCTGAGTACATACCTCAAATTACAGAGTCAGCTTTTCGCATCGCCAGGCTTCAAATCTGACGGTTCCTCAAGCGTCAAATAAAGACGGAAAAAATGGTGGAATGGAAGTGTATTGCAAGTGTGCGAGTTGTACACCTGATAACCGACCTCTCTGCTCACGGTGCACAAATGATGCTCTACAAACTGCTTTCCCGTACTGACCGCACGAGGTTTGAGCCGGTGGTAATCTCGATGAGAGGTCGCGGACCAATGGCAGAGAAGATTGAGGCGCTGGGTGTGCCCGTGTATGACTTAAAAATTAGGCAACCCTTACCCGGTCCGAGATCGATTGGATGGTTAATTTATCTGGTGCGCCGACTGAGGCCCGACCTGATCCAAGGTTGGATGTACCATGCCAATCTGGCGGCGCAAGTTGCGAAAAGCTTTTCCCGGCAAAATCTCTCCGTCATCTGGAGCGTCCACCACTCGCTCTATAGCCTTAGCTACGAAAAGTCGCTAACCGCCGCAATAATCAAAGTGAGTGCGCGGCTTTCCAAACTTCCGGACAAGACTCTGTACGTCTCTAAGACGAGCGCCCAACAACATGAGATCGTTGGCTATACCATAGCGAACCGAGTGGTCGTACCTATTGGCTTCGACATACACGCTTTCATTCCTTCAATAGGAGAACGAATTAGTGTACGGGCGGAGCTAGGAGTCAGCAAGGATGCTTTTCTGATAGGACTGATCGGGCGTTATCATCCAATGAAAGATCACACAAATTTTTTGACCGCGGCTTCAATATTAATCAAGACTCATCCAACCGTTCAGTTCGTTTTAGCGGGTGAAAATGTTGATACTCGGAATAGAACGCTGCTGGGCTTGTTAAACCGATTAGGCGTTTCAACAAAAGTGCACTTGCTCGGCGAACGAAGAGACATACCTCGGATCACAGCCGCACTGGATGTAGCGACTTCCTCGTCCTTTTCAGAGGGCTTTCCCAACGCCGTTGGAGAAGCAATGGCCTGTGGCGTTCCGTGCGTGGTCACCGATGTTGGGGATTCCCGTTGGATTTTAGGCGACACAGGGCATGTTGTACCTCCGAGAGATTCCGCTGCTCTAGCAAGGGCTTGGCAAGACTTAATTGAAATAGGTGATGAAGGTCGACGATCGTTTGGTAAAAAAGCTCGCGACCGAGTTGTGGAGAAGTTTTCTCTAGAAGCAGTCGTTGGTCAATACGAAAGACTATATGAGCAGGTAACTGCGTTGAACATCTAAAACTTGACTATTAGAGAATCGTTGATGATGGAGAATCAAAATTCACTCTTGAACCCTAGCAGGCCCAGCAAACTCAGCCGAGTAAAAGAGTATTTCGAGAATCCTGAGACTTATCTTCGGGGTAACTATTACTTGGCCGTCAGAGCTGCGATCGTAAGAGAAATGTTGGGCGAGGTATCAGACTCACAAATTATTGATTTAGGTTGCGGAGATGGAAGTATATCTATTCAGTTCTTATCGAAAAGGACTAAGGTGACCTTCGTGGATTTATCTAAGTCAATGCTGGAACGGACAAGAAGCAAAATTCCTCGAGATTATGAGGCGAACGCCACCCTGATTAATGCAAACGTTCTAAGATTTGAGACCCCATTACTTTATGACATAGCCATATGCATTGGGGTGTTGGCGCACGTTGAGAATGTAGATGAATTAATTGAGAAGCTTGCGAGCATTCTCAGACCAGGCGGCCGTTGTATCCTTCAGCTCACTGACTACAACAAAGTTCTAGGGAAGTATAGTCGCTTCAATCTTGCACTGCATGGCGTATTCTCAAAGAGCGGTAATGGTTACTCGCTTAACAGAACAGGACTCGAGGAGATTATCTCAACGGCTAAACGAAATGGTCTTGTCATCCATGGGAGTCGAAGACATTCGTTAATGTTACCGTTTATGGTTAGATTACCCAAAGAGATGCTTTATAGGTATGACCTGCGCATCTCGAAGAGTCGTCTCTTATCTTCGTGTGGCAAAGAGGCAATCGTTCTTTTCCGCAAGGAGACATAATGTATACGCATTACTGGCACTGCGGTCAGCTGCTGGCTCAGACTCCAGCGGCCTCAGACAAACCAAAGTCACGAAACGCGCTACTGCAAATAATCGGAGTTTATTGGTTGAACATTTGCTACTCGACCTCTACTGGGGCAAAAACCTTAGAGCCAATCAACCGTTGCTAATGGCGCCGTTCCACCATGTTGCCGAACTTCACATAGGGCATCTTCACTTGAAGGAACCGAGTAGGACCGGAATTGCAAAACCACGCTCAGACCGTTGCGACAGCGAGCAGCCTGGCCGAGATAAGGTCGTGTCCCTAGTGAGCCGAACGATATTTGTCTCCTTACTTGGACTAATTCTATTTACTGCAATCCCTTACGGAACAGATGGAACACGTTGGGAAGCTCCCTTTGAAATCGCGGTCTTCATGCTAGCAATCTTGTCGGTTTTGGATAGCATGATCCGCAGAACCTGGCCGCAGCGAAGCAACCTAGCCATGGTGATCCCTCTGGCTGGTCTCCTTCTGCTCGCAACACTGCAAGTCATCCCTTTGAGTGGCAGCATACCTTTGGTCGGCCGAATCCCAGTGGCTGGCGTGAGCGCTGATCCATACGAAACTCGCTTATTCATCTTCAAATTGCTGGCGCTTATCATCACAGCACTCTTGATTAACCAATACTGCTCGACTCACTTCCGTTTACGCGCGCTCATCCACACAATCATCATTGTAGGTGTGGCAAGCGCGTTGTTCGGCCTCTTAAGGCAAACCACACAGCATTCGCCGGGATTTATTCTGCCCGCACTAAACCCTGGCGAAGGATACGCGCAGTTTTTCAACAGAAATCACTTTGCATTTCTCATGGAAATGGCGCTTGGTTTGTGCCTGGGACTCCTGGCCGCCCGCTCAGTGACGCGTGACCGTGTACTTCTATATATAGCTCTCGCGGCCCCAATGTGGGTGGCAGTGATTCTCTCACTCTCTCGAGGTGGTA
>DATEUF010000347.1:0-44323 GCA_035283325.1 Pyrinomonadaceae bacterium
GGCACTGATCGTTTCCGGGGGGCATACAAACCTCTTCTGCATTCCAGAACCCGGCCAGTACAAAGTCGTGGCCCGAACCCGTGATGACGCTGCCGGGGAGGCGTTCGACAAGGTGGCCAAGTTGCTCGGTCTCGGCTATCCCGGAGGTCCGGTTATTGAAAGGCTGGCACGCCAGGGTAATCCGCGCAGTGTGCATTTCGCAGTTCCGCGCATGGGTGATGGCACACCTGACTTCAGCTTTAGTGGACTCAAGACAGCCGTGACCAAACATGTACGCCAAAGTGGATTGCTGCCGGTCGGCAATGGCGAAGAGCCTTCTCAACAGATTAAGGATCTGGCCGCGAGTTTCCAGAGCACCGTGGTTCGCTCGCTGGTGGGGACTATGGAACGGGTAGCCGAAGAATACCTTCCAAGAACATTGATTGTGGCTGGAGGCGTCGCCTGCAACATGGCATTAAGAGAAGCATCAAAGGCCACGGCGAAGCGACTGGGAGTTCCCGTCTACTTCCCTTCACCGCATCTCTCAACGGATAACGCGGCAATGATCGCGGCTGCTGGAGCGGTTAAACTCCGTGCCGGGGAGCGGGCCGGCTACGAGCTGAATGCCGACGTAACGCTGCGACTGCAGAACATTGATCTCGAAGAGGAAGCGCTCAAGCGCGCCGGCGCCCACTATCGGCTTTGAAATCTTCCAATTGATTATGGAGTCAAGTGCATTTCCAAGTTGCTGCCTGCCGCTGCGTTACGGGATAAGCAGCAGCTTCCCGCTGGTCTTTCGGCTTTCGAGATCGCGATGGGCTTGCTGGGCTTCCGCCAGAGCATAGGTGCTGTGGATTCTCAATTTCAGATCGCCGCGAGTTATCATCCGCATAACGTCGTCGGAGCGCGTTTCCAGCTCCTCACGCGTAGCAATGTAGTGGGCCAGACTTGGGCGCGTGACAAAAAGCGAACCCTTTTGGACCAGCTTCATCAAGTCGAGCGGTGGCACTGGGCCACTGGCTGCACCGAACAAAATCAGGTAGCCTCGAGGGCGCAATACATTCAGGTCCTTATCGAAAGTGGCCTGTCCCACACCATCGTAGATCACGTGAACGCCTTGCCCCGCGGTCAGGCGCAGCGTCTCGGCCTCAAAATCCTGCGTTGTATATATGACCACCTCATCCGCGCCAGCCTCCTTGGCAAGCTGAGCCTTCGCCTCTGAGCCAACGGTTCCAATTACGCGAGCACCAAGCTGTTTGGCCATTTGAACCAGCAGTAGACCCACGCCGCCAGCAGCGGCATGTACCAGTGCAGTCTCCCCGGGTTTCAGCGGATAGGTGCTATGGGAAAGGTAATGGGCGGTCATCCCCTGCAGCATTGCCGCGGCCGCCTGCATGAAGTCCAGCTGGTCAGGAATCTTTACCAGCCTGTTGGCGGGAACGGACGCATACTGGGCGTAGCTTCCCAGCACGCCGGTATAGGCAACGCGATCACCCGTTCTAAGACTCGTAACCTCCGCACCCACCGTTGTTACTACTCCGGCCGCCTCTTGACCGTTGACGAACGGCAGGGGCGCAGGATAGCGGCCTTCGCGAAAATATACGTCAATAAAATTTACTCCCGCCGCCTTAATCTGAACTACAACTTCCTGCGGTTTTGGGACGGGAACGGGAAGCTCAACGAGAGTGAGCACTTCTGGCCCACCAGTATCCGAGACTTGGATGGCTTTCATTAAGGATCTATCCGAAGATATCACGTACCTTGTCTACCAAACCTTTATCTTCCAGATCCTTGTTTTCAACTTCGGCAAGCTGCTCCAAGAGTTTTCGTTGTTCTCTGGTTAGACTAGTGGGAGTAACCACACTCACGGAAACGAACAGATCTCCATGGCCACGTCCGCCCAACACTGGCATGCCCTTGCTTTTAATACGAAACACCGTTCCAGTCTGAGTACCAGTAGGGATCTTCAGCTTCTCTTCACCTTGTAACGTTTTCACAAAAACCTCAGCGCCGAGTGCAGCTTGAGCAAACGTTATAGGAAAAGACGCGTAAAGGTTGCTGCCCTGCCGTTCAAACCGCTCATGTTCGGCAATGTGAATAACCACATACAGGTCGCCGGCTGGTCCACCCTGGGCCCCTGACTCTCCTTCACCTTGCACCCGCAGGCGCGAGCCAGTCTCGACGCCCGCAGGTATCTTGACCTCCATCAATTTCTCTCGTTCGATGCGACCGGCACCCCGACAGTCGGAACATGGAACCTTGATCACTCGCCCTGTGCCGCGACACGCATGGCACGTGCGAGCCACGGAAAAGAAGCCTTGCTGGTAACGAACCTGGCCTGTGCCGCCGCACGTGTGACAGGTTTCGGGTTGACTTCCGGGAGCTGCGCCGTTGCCTTTACAGGTTTCGCATGTTTCCAGCCGCGGGATCCGTAGCTGCGCGGTCATTCCCGCGTAGGCTTCCTCCAGCGTGATTTCCAGATCGTAACGAAGATCGGCCCCACGTTGTGCAGAGCTGCGACGTGTCCCGGCGCGTGCGCCTCCAAATACATCGCCGAAACCAAAAAGGTCGCCCAGGATGTCTTCGATGCCCCCAAATCCGGGAGCACCCCAACTGGGGCTACCGGCGCCGGATACGCCAGCGTGGCCGAAACGGTCATACCGGCGGCGCTGCTCCGTGTCCGAAAGCACACTGTAAGCTTCCGCTGCCTCCTTGAATTTCTCTTCCGCTGTCGCGTCGTTTGGGTTTTTGTCCGGATGGTAGCGGACGGCCAGCCGGCGATACGCGCTTTTAATCTCCTGGTCTGTGGCCGTTCGACTTAGACCAAGCACTTCATAGTAATCTCTCTTGTTCATCCAACTCCCAATCCCAATTCTATGAATGAAAGCGCCGGAAGGGCTCCTGAAACTCCTAGACTGGCTCCTCGGCACTCTGAGATGCCCCGTCGTTGGAAGGATTCATCATCGCCGCGGTCAGCTGGGCAGCTATACGCTCTATGGCAGTCAGGGCCTTATCAATCTCGTCGAGGCTCTCGGTTTTCAGAGCAGCCTCGCCTTCGGTAAACACCCGTTCAGCTATCTCTTGATCGTTGGTCGACAGCAGTCCACCAAATTTAGTAAATGACTTTTGGGTATTGCGCAGTAGCGAGTCGAGCTTATTGCGCAACACCACCATCTCCTTGGCCTCCTTATCAGCGTCCGCAAAACTTTCAGCCTCTTTAATAAGCTGGTCAATCTCGTCAGGCGCCAGCCCTGAAGTCGGGGTGATGCGCATTTGCTGTTCGCGTCCGGTGGACTTGTCGAGAGCGGAAACTGAAACAATTCCGTTTGCGTCTACCTCAAAAGAGACCTCAATTTGAGGTACTCCCCGGGGGCAGGGTGGAATACCCACAAGCTCGAACTTACCAAGTGAACGATTTCCCCCGGCAACCTCACGCTCTCCCTGCAAAACATGAATTTCCACGGACGACTGGTTGTCTACAACAGTTGTAAACGTCAGACTATTGCGCAAGGGAATTGTGGAATTCCGGTCAATGATCTTGGTAAACAATCCTCCCCGCGTCTCCAAACCTAAACTCAGGGGTAGAACGTCAAGCAACACAATATCTTTGACGTCTCCAGTCAACACACCCCCCTGAATCGCCGCCCCCATGGCCACCACTTCATCGGGGTTGATCTCGGCGGAAGGTTTCTTGCCGAAAATCTTTTCCACGGTTCTTTCAACGATGGGCGACCTGGTTTGACCACCGACTAAAATGACCTTATCAATGTCGGCTGCCTGAAGCTTGGCGTCCGTTAGCGCGCGATGACAGGGCTCAATGGTCTGATCTATTAAATCGGTCACGAGACCCTCGAATTCGGCCCGAGTCAACGGTTTGTTGAAGTGTTTTGGACCCGTAGCATCCGCGGCAATGAAGGGCAGGTTAATGTTGGTCTCAGTGGAAGAAGACAGCTCGCATTTTGCTCGCTCAGCTACTTCCTTCAAACGCTGCAATGCCAAACGGTCCTGGCGCAGGTCGATTCCGGTATCCGCCAGAAACTGGTCAGCCATCCAGTTCATGATTCTCTCATCGAGATCTTCACCGCCCAGAAACGTGTTGCCGGAAGTGGATAACACTTCAAAGACACCATCATTCATTTCCAGAATCGAAATATCGAACGTGCCACCGCCGAGATCGTAGACAGCGATCCGCTCCACCTCCGTTTTTCGCAAGCCGTAAGCCAGCGCGGCGGCTGTCGGCTCGTTCAGGATGCGTTCGACTTTCAATCCGGCAATCTTGCCCGCGTCTTTTGTAGCCTGCCGCTGCGTGTCATCGAAATAGGCAGGAACGGTGATAATTGCGTCGGTGACAGCCTCCCCAAGAAAATCCTCAGCCGCAGCCTTCAACCGCTGCAACACGATGCCGGATAGTTCCGGGGGGCTGTAACTTCGCCCTTGCACACGCACGCGGGCGTCTCCGTTTGGGGAATCGATGATTTCGAAGGCCGACGTCTCGCGCATGCGCTGAACTTCGGGCGAGTTAAACTTACGGCCAATGAGACGCTTGACTGCGTAGACGGTATTCGCAGCATTTGTGACCGCCTGCCGTTTGGCTATCTGCCCGACCAGCCGTTCACCCTTGTCGGTAAAACCCACGACACTGGGAGTGGTCCGCCCGCCCTCTTTATTGGGGACGATCTGCACGGCCCCACCTTCCAAAACAGCCACGCAGCAGTTTGTGGTGCCCAGGTCTATTCCAATAGCTTTTCCCATCTAACTTCTTCTTAATCCTCTGTAACAATTTGTTGCAGCAGAACTATTTTCTGGCGGCAACTTTTACCAGGGCAGGACGAATCAGTTTGTCTCCAATCCGGTAACCGCGCACAATCTCCTGGATTACAGTATCTGGTTCGTATTGGTCTGTGGGTTCAGTAACTACTGCTTCGTGAACGTGCGGATCAAACTGTTCTCCCACTGCAGGAATGGGCTTGACTCCCAGGGCATCAAAAACGCCGTCAAGCTGTTTATAGATCAGATCGACTCCGCTAAGAAAATGCCGGAACTCATCCGACTCGCTGGCCTCGACTGATGCCTCGGCATCGAGCGCCCGTCTCAGGTTATCCAGGACCGGCAAGAGTTTAGTGGCAATATCGGCAACGACCCGATTGTAGGTGCCGGTTTTTTCGCGCTCGACCCGCTTGCGATAGTTTTCAAAATCAGCTTGGCGGCGCGCAAGCCGATCCTTGAGTTCATTGATCTCCGTTTCGACGCGTTTCAGTTCCGCCCGTGTTGCGACAAGTTCAGCGACGGCTGGACCGCCTTCGGCTATCGAAGCCGCTGTCCCTGCCGCAGCAGGTTCACGGTCGTCAGCGAAGTTGTCAACGCCATTACCTTCCCGCGGATCAACAGCATCTTCATTTGCCGGATCCGTCTCGTCATCCCGCACTGCGTTGGAGACGTAGCCTTCGTTATCCGGTTCCACCGCGAAGAGGTCAGAAGCGGCAGGCGAGTCATCCGACGATTCGGCGTCGAGAAACCTGATTGGAATGCGGCTCCATGGATTTTTCTTTTTGTCGGAGGTCATCACCTATCGTCTCGATCCTCTTGCGACAGCTCTTCGGCAGTGCTCAATACCGCGCCGCTTCATCACTCAGCCGGCGCTCAATCAAACGCGCCATGTAGTTTACCATAGCCATTATTCGAGAATACTCAATCCTCATCGGTCCCACCACACCTAAGGTGCCAAGGTTCTCGTTAGAGCCAACCCGATAGGACGTGGTGATAAGGGTGCAGTTTCGCATGGACGTACTGGAGTGTTCACGGCCAATAATTACATGTACTTCCCCTGGTGACGCATGCTGCTCTTTCGAAACGCATTCATTAAGGATTTTAAGCAACCGCGACTTCTCTTCAAAGGTCCGGAATAACTCCCGCATGCGATCAACATCGACAAAATCCGGTTTAGACAGAATATTTGAGGCACCGTCGACATATACATCACCAGTGCTGGCCTCATCGCCTTCAAGGCTCACATCGCACAAAAGGATTGCATTGCGCAGCAAACGATCGTAAAGAGCCTTCTCTTCCTTCATCAATTCTAGAATCTCAGCTCGGATGGCCAGCAAGCTCTTGCCGGTAAATTCAGTGTTTAGATATCTCGCGGTTCGTTCAAGTTCATCTTGAGTCAGATTCTCATCAATCCTGATGACTTTGTTGCGAACAAGATTTGCGGCAGTCACCAGAACGACCAAAATGCGCTTGTCCGACAGCAGAACGAATTCGATGTGCTTGAGTCGGTTTTCAGCCAGCGACGGCGACACAACTATTCCGACATTCTCCGAGAGTTCGGAAAGCGCATGCGAGGCTTTCTCCATAATCCGATCGGACGAAGCCGAGTCGAAATCAACGGTTGAGAAGACACGCTCGAGGGCATTAAGATCAGTGCGCCTGAGCCGCGCCTCACCCAAAATGTGATCCACGTAATAGCGATACCCCTTATCGGTTGGAATTCTGCCCGCCGAAGTGTGCGGCTGTTGTACCAATCCCGCCTCCTCCAGTTCTCCCATAACATTCCGGATTGTCGCAGCGCTCCAACCATGCCGATGAGCAAACCGCTCCGCCAAAACGCGCGAACCGACGGCCTCACCTGTGGCCAAGTGCTCCTTGATTATCGCTGCCAGGATAGCTTGGCCTCGTGAATCAGGATTATTCTTTTCTGCCGTTAAGAGGTTTGAGTGGCGACGGGGCATTGAATATTCAGCGCGGCGGAATTCCGGCCACGAGGTTCGCCCTCGAGGCCGACTCATGGCAGTATAAAGGAATCTTTCGCGCCCCTGCAAACAATTCACTAAATCAGCGGTATGTTCTCGGTTCACCTCATCTAATTCGAGCAATTGCAGTTACTTAGATAACGATCGTTTATCCAAACTCTAGCTATCGGGCTAAATCACTGAAATCACAAGACTTAATAGGCTCATGACGGACCGGCTAGCGCACACTTCTGCGTGCTCACCACTGTCTTGGCCATTTTTCCGGCCTTTTTCACAAGTCCGCCGAATCGATTTGACGCCCGGTGTGCGCGCTACTTAAGATAAAGTTCACTCTGGATCCCAATCCGCAAGGCCTCCGGGGTCTCCAGCCGGAAGTGAGTCAGACGTATCTGCGATTCAGATTCTCACTCCAGAGAGAGTTACTCAGACGAGAACTCATTTGAGGAGCAGCAGGCGATGAATGATCTAAAGAAGTTTTTCGTCGACGCCTTCCGCTACCTGGGTGGAACTCGTCCCGTGCCAGGAATCGAGATTCGTTTCTATCCTTACGCTGGATTACGCCATACGATTCGCCTTCGTTCCGGACGCGTTTATGTCAGGCTGTCGGATCTTTGCGAGAACTGCCCGCCTGAGGTTTTGCGGGCTCTTGCTTTCGTTCTCGTGGCCAGGCTGCTCGGAAAACGGGTTCCTGACGCTCATGATCGTGTTTACCGTGAATACTCCCTCGCTCCTGACGTGATGCGCTCATCTGACATAGCCCGGCGAGGACGCGGCCGAAAGTTGTTGTCGTCGGCACGTGGTGAGGTCTACGATCTTGAGCGAATCTTTGCCCGGCTGAACCGAAGATACTTTAACGGTGATTTGGAGAAACCTACCCTCACATGGTCGCGCCGCAAGACGCGCAGGATTCTGGGCCACCATGATCGCGTTTACGACTCAATAACTATAAGCAAAACTCTGGATGCTGTAGACGTGCCGGAGTGGTTTGTCGAATATATCCTCTATCACGAGATGCTCCACATCAGACATCCAGCCAAGCTCATAAACGGTCGTCGCTATTATCATACTTCCGCGTTCAGAATGGATGAGCGGCGCTTCCCACATTATGAGGAGGCTCAGCGCTGGCTGGATCGAATTGCGCGCCAGCGACGGGTACCAAGAGCTCGCGCCGCCTAGCGTTTATTTGGAACCTTTGCCCCCGCCGGACGTTTAGACAAACCGAGGTAGGTGGGCTCCCTCAGAAAAGGCGGTTACGGCGAAACGCTTATCGAGGCTTCGTTGGTAGCCGCCTTTTCCACTCACCGCCACTAACCACTTGAATTTGCATTTGCTGGACAATTTGACATACTGCTTCTTACACTACCCGGTCTATTGATACGTATCACTGGTGCGCACGAAAGCGCAGTTCACGATCCAAAAAATCCTTCATCTACGGAGATTAGAATCGGTTTATGGCTATTCCGGCTACTCAAATTCGACGTGGCATGGTCATTCTTTTCGAAGGAGAACCTTGCAAAGTTATAGAGTTTCGTCATCACACACCTGGCAATTTACGTGCAATGGTGCAAACTAAGCTAAGAAATATTCGGAGCGGTTCATCCTTCGAGCATCGTTTTCGTTCTGCTGATACGGTTGAGCGGGCAAGCCTGGAACAACACGAGATGGAATATCTCTATTCTGACGGCTCCCATCACCACTTTATGAACACTGAGAATTTTGAGCAGGTTGCCCTCAGCGAGGAAGATCTCGGCGACGCGACGCAATGGCTGACACCTGGGCTCAAGCTGCAGGCCGAGTTTTACGAAGGAAACCCCATGGGTATCGACCTGCCGCCTTCAATGGAACTGAGCGTAACCCGGACCGAACCGACCATGAAGGGCGCCACCGTTTCAAACGTAAACAAACCCGCGACTCTTGAGAATGGGGTTACGATTCAAGTTCCGCCATTCATCAATGAAGGGGATCGTATCCGCGTCGACCCAAACTCAGGACGCTACATAGAGCGCGCCAAATAAGCTCCCGGAGAGGCGAATGGCTGATGGAAAGAGAGAATTCACCGTTCTTAGTGACCTGAAGCTGTCCAGCATTGTCATCGGTGTATACAGCTTTCTGTTGACCCTTGGTTTCCTCGTGCTGCTGCCTCGTTTTCTTTATGATGCGCTGCGCAAGGGCAAATACGTTGACGGTTTGCGCGAGCGGCTGGGATTACTCACACCTCCCCCTAACGGCGGTAAACCGCTTGTTTGGCTCCACTGCGTATCCGTGGGCGAGACACAGGCTGCGCGCCCTCTGGTAAAGGCAATCCTTCGCCAATATCCCAGTCATCGTCTGGTTGTTTCGACTATTACCGTAACTGGACAAACGCTGGCGCAGGAGGTATTTGGAAATGAAGCAGCTAAGGTCTTCTATTTCCCCTTTGACTGGGCCTGGAGCGTGCGCCGTGCTCTGACGACAATCCAACCGTCTGCCGTAGTAATTATGGAGACTGAAATCTGGCCCCGGTTCCTGTACGAGTGCAGCTTACGGCAAGTGCCGTTAGCCATCGTGAACGGCCGGCTATCACCACGCTCATATCGCCGCTATCGTTCGATCAGATGGTTTGTCCGGCGGATCTTGCAAGCAGTCAACGTGGCAGTTATGCAATCCGAAGCCGATGCCGAGAGGATCTGCAAGCTTGGCCTCAAACCAAAGAGAGTCAAGATTTCCGGCAACTTAAAATTCGATGCGGGCAAAACTGCTGCCGCTCCAGCCGTCTCGGAAGATATGCGGCTGAGATTCAAACTTTCGGACTCGCCTTTGATTCTCGCAGCCAGCACGCATGCTCCAGAAGAACGATTAGTGCTCGAGGCGTTCAGCGCGGTTCGTTCCACCACTCCCACCCCACCGCGCTTGATGCTCGCGCCACGCCATCCTGAACGTTTTGCTGAGGTTGCTTCACTGCTGGACCAGTCTGGCTTCAAGTGGTCAAGGCGCACTTCCCCGCCGGCCGAAAGCGACACGGAATCCGACGTGATTCTGTTGGATACAATTGGCGAACTACCCGCCATATATCCACTTGCCGCAATTGTGTTTGTCGGTGGCAGCATTTCAAGAAGTGGCGGCCACAATATACTTGAGCCAGCCGCAGTGGAAGCCTGCATAGTTACCGGGCCTAACACCTACAACTTTGAAGCGATTATGAAGGCCTTTAAGAAAGCCGACGCGGTTATCCAGATGCCGGCAGCTTCCGAAAACGAGGCAAAGGTCCAACTCACTAGGCTCTTCTCTGAACTGTTGGGCGACCAAAAGCGCCGTCAGGATCTCGGCCGAAGGGCAAGAGATCTAGTTGAACAAAACTTCGGGGCTACGGAGCGGACCCTTAAGTTCATCGGGCCAATTCTGGGTGCTCACGAGACTGCGGTTAAGAATCTTGCATCACTTGCGGCTCATGGCGGCAAAACCGCATGAACCCTATTTCCTCTTTGGTATTGCCACCTTTCAGCGTGCTCTATGGTCTCATCACACGAGCGCGGTTAATGGCCTACCGAGAGGGTTTGCTCGAAACATCACGACTCAATGCGCCGGTAATCAGCGTGGGTAACATCACAACGGGCGGCACCGGAAAGACGCCACTCGTTGAATGGGTCTGCCGAGCACTCGCAGTTGAAGGTAAGAAGGTTTGCGTCCTGACGCGAGGCTACGGACGAGCCAATCCAGGAAAACTTCGCGTAGTCTCGGACGGATCCCAGATCCTGGCACCGGTGGCTGAGGCTGGCGATGAACCTTTTCTTTTGGCGCAACACCTCAAGGGATTAGCCGCAGTGGTTTGCGATTCCGATCGCTGGCAAGCCGGTGAATGGGCTCGCGAGCACCTGAGGGCTGATGCATTCGTGCTCGACGACGGCTTCCAACATTTAGGGCTCGCACGCGATCTGGATATTTTGACGATCGACGCCACAAACCCGTGGGGTGGTGCGAACCTTCTACCCTATGGCCGGCTGCGTGAACCCCTATCGGGCGCTTCGCGTTCAGACTGTCTTGTAGTTACGCGAGTTGAACTCACAGACGACGTAAACCAACTCAAGACACACTTGCGAAAACATGCCGGGAATCAACCAATCTTCATCTCGCAAATGCGCGCTCGCGGTTTTCGAACGATCGAGGGCCATCCAGCTGACTCGAAATCACTACCGAAATCCTTAGGTGCTTTTTGCGGCGTCGGAAATCCCGACT
This sequence comes from Pyrinomonadaceae bacterium, assembly GCA_035283325.1. Classification (GTDB taxonomy): domain Bacteria; phylum Acidobacteriota; class Blastocatellia; order Pyrinomonadales; family Pyrinomonadaceae; genus PSRF01. The sequence goes on from DATEUF010000347.1 coordinate 10,941, forward strand.
CCTTTTACACCCATTTGAGACGCCAGAAAATCGTTCCGGTCTTTACACTTACTTTCCGCGACCACCATGTTTACACGCAAGCCGACATTAACTTCCTAACTCAGCAAGCAAGGCGATTCGATGCGCAAGGGTTCGTAACGACTGCTAAAGATGCAGTGAAGCTCGAGTCCTTACAATTTGATCTACCCTGTTACGTCTTCGAGATTGAAATTGCCATTGAAGAGGAGGCCAAACTCTTAAATATGGTTCGTGAAGCATCCAGGTAGGGGCGGCACTCCTTCATAGAAACCTTCGGTTTTTGAGTCTGGCTCGTTAGGCAGAAAGTGAGGCTCCACGAGGCTAAAGCGTCTTGAGGCCGGGGGCTTCCCCACGGAGTGTCGCCCTAGAGAGAGCGTCCGTCGTTTTCAGCACTGGGTGAAACTTTCGGGGGTGGCAGTGTCGGTTTAGGAGTAGCCGGTTTTGCTCCAGGTGACGAAACAGGTGCCTCATTTGTATTTACTTGACGTGACGGGGAGGGCAACGCCACTGTGGGGCTGGGTGGGGCATTGTTGGAATTCGCTTGATTCACATTCTGACTCGGTTCTTGAGACTCGACATTTCCATTAATGTCTTCTCCCTCAACAGGTGAATTTGACGCGTTGGCATTCGCATTGACAGCGGCGGTTTTTGTGGCGCCGCCGGCCGGAATTCCTTCCTCGCTCTTGCCGGTTGCGGGCTGGGCAGGTTCCACCGGTTGGCTATTCGGGTCGGTTACTAGCGTTGAATCAGTGGAAGCCGGCGGGGCTGCCACTTCTCGATTACGGGTAAAAAAATAGATACCCACAAAGATTACGACCAGCGCTGCCAATGACGGCACCAGGATCTTCCACGGATTGAAGTTGCTGCCAGCCGGGGGAGCATAAGAGGGTACAGCTATTGGTATCTGGGTTCTACTTGGTCGTGGGCGCGGCTGCACAACCGTCTCTTCATCATCCGAATCCGCCGGGGTCGCATCGGCACTCAAAGTTCGGGGCACGGTGCGGTCGCCGTACGCGGGGAATGCGTCGTCCATTCCTCCGGCCACTGTTAAATCTTCGACCAACTCCGCAACACTTTGATAACGGTTCTGAGGCAACTTGGCCATCGCTCGCGACACCACATGCGCAACCGAGGCCGGTAAATCAGGCCTTTCATTCAAAAGCGACGGTGCCGGCTCCTGCAGGTGCTTCATCATCACCGCTGTTGGCGAATCGCCTGTGAACGGGACGTGCCCAACCAGCATTTCGTAAAGGATCACTCCAAGCGAATACAGATCCGATCTGGCATCGATGTCCGGCGATTGTGAACACTGCTCGGGCGACATGTATTGAGGCGTACCAATAACAAGATCCGGGGCTGTAAGTCCCGGATCATATCCATCTTCGGGCTCGTTAATCTTCGCGATGCCAAAATCGAGAACCTTTGCGTAATCGGCGCCGTTCGTAGTCAGCAACATTATGTTGTCGCTCTTCAGGTCACGATGAACGACTCCCTGAGCGTGCGCCGCGTCAAGGGCGCCGCCCACCTGTCGCATAATTTCGATGACTCTCGTCAGCGGCATCGGCCCACCCTCACGTACAATCTCTTTCAGGGTTTTGCCGCGGAGGTATTCCATCACCAAAAATACGACGCCATCTTCAGCTTCGCCGAAATCCGTAACACTCAAAGCATGCGGATGCGAAATCCGGGACGCAGCGCGAGCTTCGCGAGAAAAGCGGGCTACGATCTTTTCATCGGCGGCGAGCGCGGGTCGCAGAACTTTGATCGCCACAGTCTTGTCCATGAGCACATGTGTGCCACGGTAGACAGTGCCCATCCCACCAACGCTCAATCGTTCGTCAACGCGGTATTTACCGGCAAGCGTTTTGCCGAGCAACGTGTCTTCAGTCTGCTCCAGAACGGCGCCATCGGCAGAACACAGGGTGGTAGTGTCCGGATACTTTGCTCCGCATTTCGGGCAGACTTTCATCGTATTAATACAACCTCGCGTTAGCTGCTGGGGAAGAGTTATGTGAGCCTACCACACAGCCGGAAGCTCAAGCAAAGAGGGAGGAAATTCGTGTGCGAGCGAAGCTTGGATCCTCGCTCGCACACGTGGAGAATTCATGTTAACTCGGTTTTACTACTGTGAAGACTACCAGCAACGCAAAGAGCACAAGCGACTCAATTAGCGCGAGGCCCAGAATCATCATTGTCTGAATGCGTCCCGCAGCGCCAGGATTTCGCGCCGCCCCTTCAACAGCAGAAGCGCCGATACGTGATTGTCCCAGGGCGCCACCAAATACAGCAATTGCAAATCCTACGCCCGCGGCCAGGGCCCTGTATTTGCTGACCGAACTTGCATTATCGGCCGCCGCAGCCTCTGTTTGCGCAAAGGCGGTCATGGTAGTCATTAACACTCCAAGGACCGCAAAGAAAAGTATTCTCAATCTAGTCATCTGCTCCTCCGTAGCCCAATTCGGGTGGATGTATTTCAGCATATGCGGCGCCGGCCGGGTGGTTATAATTTCGCCTGAATCCGGTATCCACCGCCCCTCGAACAACGGTGCTCCAGCGATACAGACTTTGCGTTTCAATAAATGGGCCAGGCTAAATCGCCTTAAAGCTTCGCACTTGCCGATACTTTCAATTTACGCTCCAACGTGCGCGAGCGCATGTGCTCACCTCGCTCGAAGCGCGCTTCTCAAAGATTCACTAAGTCAATACCGGAACAATGAATTCACCTTCGCCACCGCCCTCTCGCCCTTCAGCATGAAAATCATGGGGTGGGTGAGAAACTTCACTCAAATACAATTGCGATAGCAGAACAAACACGAAGGTCTGGATGAAAGCGACAAATAGACTCAAAGGCATTAACAATACGGGTACCAGCCAGTAGGTATACGGTGGGAATAGATGCGCGATTGTATCCATCACCTTCTCGTCAGCAAACATATTGCCGAAGAGACGAATACCAAGCGAAAAGGGTCGGATCAGGTTACTGATGATTTCAATAGGAAAGATCAGAGGCGCAATCCACCAGATAGGTCCGGCAAAATGCTTCAAATGACCGAATAGGCCATTCTCCTTGATACCGATATAGTTGTAGTAGAGAAAGGAAGAAAGCCCGAGAGCGAAGGTCACGCTGGTAGCCGATGTGGGAGAAATAAAAAGCGGGAACAGGCCCATTAAGTTGGAAACCAGTATCAACACAGCGAAGGTCATGACAATCGGAAAATATTTCAATCCGTGTGGCCCAACCACATCTTTAAGCATGTCCTGGATAGCCAGAACGCCAAGCTCCAGCGTCTGCTGTCCATGACTGGGTTCTTCCGCCGAAAGTCTGCCTTTCAAAATCCAAATAAAAGTAACGCTGAGGATGCAGGCAATCACGAACATTACCGTGTACCACGGAATTGCATTTTCAGGCGTGTAGGGACCAAACGCCGCCTCAGGCGTGGTGCCGAATTTGGCCAGAAAGGTTTTCCAAAGCGGGTAGGTGTACTTCTTTTCGAAGTTGTACGCCCATTCGCCGAAGTAGTTATTCACAAACTGCACTACAATCGGGACATGCGCGTGGCTTTCCTCTGCTTGTTCGACAGTCGCTTCAGCAGCTTCCTGCAACCAAAACATCAACCAGGTTCCTCTCGATGGATAATTGACTTATAGAACTCTCTGAAAGCCTCCACAAAAAGAGCAACGACAAAACTGCACAAGCCCACAATCGTCGCCGGCAATGAGACTAGGTTCAGTTTGTAGGCCGCGAAAACAACAATTCCGATTACAAAATAGCGCAGAACATATTGCGCCAACTTGAACTGTGGCCGCCCACTATTAATGGCCAGATTCAATCCGGCGGCAATCGAGCTGCGCATCCAATGGAGGTTGAGCAACGAAAGCGCTCCTCCCAGTAGTAGGCCCACGCTAACTCGCCACGAAGTAAATGAGAGGCAGATCACCGCAGCGGACGCCACGGCAATAACCATCGTGCGAAATAGACGTGCATCCAATTGAGATGCAGTTTTTGCTTCACTCTCGGTAGTCGGCTTCATCCGCAAAGCTGCTGATTTTACACGGTGAATTACGAGATTGTCGAGGAAGCAATCAATTGAGTTTTGAGGTGAGCCTGAAAAACTCGTACAAGCCGGCAATCGCGCCAAGGATTAGCCCTGCTGCCATCAGCCAGGGACTAGTTGCCAGCCACTGATCAAGCAACCAGCCGACTCCACACATGCTGGCCACCGAAACAAACAACGTCAAAGCAGCGGCGTAGGCAATGCCACTCTTACGATTTGTCTCGTCTTTCTCTTCTTCCGGCATTCCGCTCCTACCAATGCTCCCGCCGCAAGTAGTTCTTTGGCAACTCGTAGAGCAGAGCGCGGCGCGAATGGCGCATTGAGTCATGAATAAAACAGACGTGCGTGCACCAGCACGCTTTGCCGCCATCAATTGCTGCCAACTCCGACTGGCGTTCACTCGCGGCCCAAAGAGCGCTGAAGTCATAATCGTATGAAGACAGGGTGGCAAACTTCTCGCGCAATTCGCAGGCGCGAACATCGCCGTTGTAATCGATGACTACGGCGGTTTCGCCGGCAGTGCAGGGAAAGTGCCATGGGACTGACTGCTCAAAATTAGCGTGCTGCGTACGATAATGAGTAGTGATTGCGCCAACATAAGCGACATTCTTTACGAACCGCCGGCTAACCTCATCCAGAGCAAACATGCGGTCGCCGTAACGTTTCGTCAGGCGTGCGGCGAAAGCGTAGATTTCAGGAAAGACGCTGGGCGGCACTTGCTTTATCTCATCGCCAACGGGCGTTTCGCCTCTGATGATGTTGAAATAGTGGCCGTCGAGTCGATAGTTGGCCCACATGAATTCTGCCAGCTGTTGGATCTCTTTATAGTTTTCCGCGCAGACCACTGTGTTCACATTGAGCCGAAATCGTTGACCATATTTCTCCTTCAACGGATAGAGCGACTCAATCGAGTCGAGCGCTTTCTGCCAGTTGTTGGGAACGCCCCTTATTCGATCGTGAGTATCACCGTAGCCATCGAGCGCGATGTTCAAGTAGAGATGGAGATGGGGATTGTGCTCGAGGGCCTGCTCTACTATCTCATTCAGACGTGACTTAACCAGCGCATTGGTGGGCAGGATCACGCGCTCCACGCCGTTGTTTCTAATAAACATATCGATGATTGCCGACAAGTCTCGCCTTAGGGTTGGCTCACCTCCTGACAGCCAAAGATCGGTAATAGGGGGCATCGTGCGCGACACCTTCTCAATTTGCTCATAAGTCAAATCGCCGGGCTTATTGAGGTCGGCATGATAGAAACAGGTGCGACAGAAGGCATTGCAGCGTGAAGTGACGAAGAAAATCAGGGTGCCCAACCGCTTGTCGCGTCTGGTGGATCGCAGAAGTTGAACTAGCTGGACAGCTTTGTTAACCATGCCCGGGCAAGAGAAATGCTCGCGATTGCCTCGCTCACAAGATGAGCTACTACTCGCGCGAAATAATGACAGCTTCGGTAGGCGATTTCAATTCGTAGGTAATGCCGCGCCATTTTATGCGCCTGGAGAGAGCTGCACTGACTGCATTGTTGAGGTAAAGCAGGGATGCAAAAGGCCAAAGGAGCAGATGAAAAAGCAAGCTTCCGTTTAGTTCAGATTGATAGCCATTAAGCACACGTTTCACGGCGCGGAAACGAATGAATGCCTTTGTGGTACCGAGCACATAAATGGTACCGATTAGGACGAGCGGTGCGCCAAACGAAAGTCCCAACATCGCCCGTATGACAATCAATAATCCTCCGCCAAAGAATACGGCATTGAACAGAGCGCTCCCGAGCAGCAAAGCCTTCCAAAGGTGTGGGGCGTAAACACGAGTGATCTTCAATTGCCTGTTGGTAAATTCGACCAGTTCGCGAAAGTTGCAGTCTTCCAGGGAAGCAATTAAACATTGCGGAACAAAATGAATTCGGAGCCCTGCCTTCCTGAACATTCCTGTTAAAGCAAAATCATCAGACACAGTTCCCCGCCAGCGCTCGCGCATTTGCAGGCTTTCGAACGTCTCCCGGCGAACAGCTGTGGAACCTCCCCAGCAAAAGTTTTTCTCATCTCTCTCACCGAGCGCCGACGTGATTGAAGCGTTCCAGACTGAGCGCAGTTGGGAAGCAAAACCGCCATTCACCGGAATGAACCACCGGTAACCGGTGGCTGCCCCTATCTCCGGTTTGCTTAAAGGTCGTACCAGCGAGCGCAGCCAGTTCGGATCCGGACGCGTGTCAGTATCCACGAATGCCAATACTTCACTGTTCGAGGCTATCTGCTCGGTGGCTACCTGAAGGTTGTGCACTTTTTGACCGGAATCGCTCGCTGGGCCCGCGATTACCACTCGCGTTGCTGGACTGTGCGCTTCCTTCCGGCATTTCCGTACTTCATCGATTACGGACAAGGCAGGGTCATCGGAGCGATCAGTGACAAAGATTATCTCGTAGGCTGGATAATCTTGCTCGAAAAGCGCTTCGATATTTCGAGTCAGACCCTGGTCCAGACCACGACAGGGCGCAATTATGGTGACAGTCGGTGTGAAGTCAGGCGGGGGCTGAGCAAGTTCGCGGCGCACATATCTCGAAAACTGAATGCCATTGCGTAATGAACCGATCCCTAACCAGAGAGCTATGGCGCCAAGGAAATAGAAAACCAGCATCGGAGAATTTAGCAGCGCTATTTCAGGGCAATAGAGCCCAGCGCCGCAAGGGGCGTGATCAATTTCTGCGCCAGACTTATGAAAGGTTGAGGATAAACACCAACGAAAATGATGCCCACGAGCGAAGCTATCAGAGCAGTTTGCAGTGCCGGCGAGAGGGAGAGGGGTTTTTCGTCCGCAACGCGGTCGCTGAGGTACATCACCTTGATAAAGCGCACATAGTAATAGAAGGACACGACAGTATTAAGAATGGCCCACCCTGCGAGCCAGTAGTACCAGGCTTTTCCATCCGTCTTACCACGTTGCAGCAGACCACCGAATAGAAAGTACTTACCGATAAACCCTCCCGTCATCGGGAGGCCACCCAGGGAAAGCATATAAACGACCATCATCACGGCCATGCCGGGCGCCTTTTGGGCCAATCCGGTCAGGTCGTCAACCTTGTCGCCAATGATTCCGCGCCTGCGCAGACTGATGATCACACCAAAGGCGCCCATGTTCATCAGGGTATAGACAAATAGATAGATCAGCAGGCCAAGATATCCGTACTCATTTGCAGCTATTAAACCAAGCAACAGATAACCCGCGTTGGAAATTGACGAATAGGCCAGGAGACGCTTTGAGTTCTCTTGTGTTACCGCGGCCCAGTTACCCACCATAATGGTTAGCGCAGCCACTAGCCCAAGCAAGGGGGCCCAATCCACGCGAAGACTGGGCATAGCTTCAAGGAATATACGAGCGTAAAGGGCGAAGCTTGCCGCTTTGGATCCAGTGGAAAGAAACGCGGTAACAGATGTGGGTGCTCCTTCGTAAGCATCAGGGGCCCACATGTGAAAGGGTACTGCAGCAATTTTAAAGAACAAGCCGGCGGCCAGGGCAATCATTCCCAGGAGCAGCATCGGCCGGAGTCTGGCTATATCTTCGGCGGTCTGTTTTGCAAATACGCTTGCATCGCCCCCTGTGTTCATCGCTGCCAGAACAGAACTAACTCCTCTTCCGATCTCGCCGATGTTAGTCGAGCCTGCGACCCCGTACAGCAGTGACATGCCATAAAGCAATACGCCGGAGGAAAAAGCTCCCAGCAAAAAGTATTTCATGGCCGCTTCATTCGAACGCTTTTCCCGCTTCGTGAAGGCGACGAGCACGTAAAATGTCAGGGCCATCAATTCCAGGGCAATATAGAGTGATATGAGGTCGTAGCCGCAGGCCAGAAACATCATGCCGACTGTGGCAAACAGAACCAGCGCATAGTATTCGCCATGCTGTTCACCTTCTATATCCAGGTACTGAGTTGAAATACCAATTGCCAGGGCCGCAGAGACAAGAAAAATTGCCTTAAAGATCAGCGCAAAGCCGTCGAGCCGCACCATTCCATAAAATCCATCGAGCGGCAGAGCACTGCCGTACCACCATTGGACACCAAGAGAAATCCCGGCGAGCGCAACCCCAGTAAGCGCAAAGTAGGCCGTCAGCTTGCTCTTGCGATAGGGAAGGATGACTTCCATTACCAGCACCATGCAGGCACAGATTGTCAGGATCAATTCGGGGGCGATCAGTTGGAGATCGGCGAGATTGAAAAGCGCAGTAGAGCTGGCTTGCAAAATAAAAGGATGAAGGATGAAGGATGAAGGATGAAGAAAAAGCATTGTGATAGTCAGCGGTGGTCAGTTGTCATGGTCATTGTCAGTTGTCAGAGGTCAGTTGTCATGGTCATTGTCAGTTGTTCTAGTGTGTGATGTTGTTAGGGCATCATTCATCATCCTTCATCCTTCCGCCTTCCGCCTTTATCGTTCATCCTTCACTTCGCAGCTCGCTCCTCGGGAGGCGGCATTCCCGGAATGGGATACTCGGGCCTTATCTGACGCACAACTGAGTTGACAGGCTGCGCGGTGTAATCAAGAAACGCCTTGGGATAGATGCCAATCCAGAGCGACATTATTACTAGTGGCGCCATATAGACCCATTCACGAATGCTCAGATCCGGCAATTTCTCATTCTTCGGATTATCGATATTGCCGAAGAACATCCTTTGATAGAGCCAAAGCATGTAACCTGCATTGAGAATGATGCCCAATGCCCCCCAGCCGGCCCACCATGGGTTGGCCTCAAATGCTCCTCGTAAGGACAAGAACTCAGAGATGAAAACACACAATAGCGGCAACCCAATCGCGGTCATCGCCATTGCCAGAAAGACAGCTGCATAACCGGGCATCACGTGGGATAGCCCACCAAACTCGGCGACGTTACGTGTGTGGCGACGTTCATAAATGATGCCCACCAGCAGAAACAGTGCGCCCGAATAGATGCCGTGATTAATCATGTGTAAGACTGCGCCATTCAACCCATTTGGATTTAAGGCAAACAGACCCAGTATCACGATTCCCATCGATGACACAGAGGAATAGGCGACCAACTTCTTAATGTCGCCGTCGCGCTTCACCACAAAATACATTGCGGCCAGCGCGCCGTAGATGATGCTTACCAGGGCTAAAAACACCATCACGCTGCGCACCCCAAAGGAGCCAAAGTATGCTTGGTCCCTTGAGGCGGCAGGAAACATTGGGAGATTGAACCGGTAGAATCCATAGGTGCCGAGTTTCAAAAGGATGCCTGCAAGTATTACCGACCCAGCGGTCGGTGCTTCCACGTGTGCATCCGGCAACCAGGTGTGAAACGGAAACATTGGTACCTTGATCGCGAAACCCAGCGCAAAGGCAAAAAACAAGAGCATCTGCATTGTGCCCATCGGCATTACCGATCCCATGGCCTGCAAATAGATAATATTGAACGTTCCTGTTCCGTTCGCGACAGCAGCTTGCAGAGTACTCGATACCATCGCCGACGCCTGATCATTGCCTGCAAGGAGCTTGAGCGTCGCCGGTGCAATCTGTGAGGTTAAGGAAATGTCCTGACTCAAGAAGTAGATCTTTAAAACGCCGAGTAGCATCACTACGGAGCCGACAAGGGTATAAAGAAAGAACTTAATCGCCGCATATAAACGGTTTTCGCCACCCCAGATACCGATCAGGAAGTACATCGGCACAAGTCCAACCTCGAAGAACAGGTAAAACAGGAAGAGGTCCATTGAGGCAAAGACACCGATCACGGCAGTCTGCAGTAGTAACAACAGGATGTAATACTCTTTCTCCCTTTTTTCGATGTATTTCCAGGAAGATAACGCCGCAATCCAACCAAGAAGCGTAGTGAGCGTGATCAGCAACACCGACACACCGTCTACACCCATCTGATAGCGGGCTCCAATAACCGGAATCCAAAGATGGTCCTCCAAAAACTGCATGCCACCCAGCCCCCGGTTGTAAGTGAACAGCCACAGGGAAGCTACGAAATCCAGCGCAAACCAGGCCGTGGCAAACTTCTTAATTAGACTGGATTGGTCTTTCTTAATGAGCGCCAGAATGATCAGCGCACCCAGAGCTGGCAGCCACGTTATGATCGACACAATGTGCAGGTTGTTCATGAGTAGTTATCAGTAGTCAGTTGTTGCTCTTTGCTCTTTGCTCTTTGCTCTAATGCTCTTTGCTCTAATGCTCTTTGCTCTTTGGGCTTTGCTCCGACCGGGCGGACTGGCCGACTCTACCCCGGTCAAACAAACGCAAAAAAGTTTCTCACGGCATTCACGATATCAGCGCCAAAAAAGAGCGCGACCGCACCTACCAATCCCAACACCATCACGAGCGCGTAATTTTGAGTTAAGCCGGTTTGGGCGGCGCGGAACAGCGGCGACATTAAACGAACAATGAAGGCCGCAACCGCATTAACGAGTCCATCTACGACGTACTGGTCCGTGCCGCCAGTGATGCGGCTTGAGAGCCGCGTTATCCAGGCTGAGCCGTTAACAAGGCCATCAATGATCTTCGAATCAATGGCAAAGACGAATCTTGCCAGATCCATCGTTCGTCGTGTAATGGTCGCTCCGTAAAATTCGTCGACCCAATATTTGTTGTAACTGGCCTCGTACAACGGTCGCAGTCGCGCCGCCCAGACTGCTGGTAGTCCTGGCCGCCAAACATAAAAGAGTCCACCCAGTGCCATGCCAAGAAGCGCGACCACAAGTGAAATAACGATAAATAGCAATTCAGTAAGAGTGTGGCTCCCAATGGCATTCGTTATGGCATGGGCCAGGTTGAAACTCGACGTTCCATAGGGTAAAGCCGGCTCAGCTGCGTGTTGGCCCACTTCGGCAGCTTCACCTGTTGTTGCCGGCCCTGTAGCCTCGTGACTGGCGGGTGTTGCAGCCTCATTATGTTTGGCGCTGCCAAAGTTTTGCGTGACAGGATTCCAGATAAGTGGATCCATGAAGTTAACGATGTTGAGATTGCCCCCGGGGTGCTCACTGCCAGTTAAAAATTTGAAAGCTGGTCCAATACCAACAAAACCTCCAATAGTGGCAAGAATCGCCAGAACAACCAGCGGCACCCACATTGAAGGCGGCGATTCATGTGGAAGGTGCGCCCCGTGTTCGTGCCCGCCTCGGCCATGGCTGAGCAAATGCGCTTGCACATCCTCATGAATAGGTCCAACGTGCTCCCCTGGCTCATGTCGAAGACGGTCACCGGCTGAGGGGCGTCGTGCATCGTGCGGGGCTTTCCCTAGATCGAACCCATGAGCATGCGCCTCGTCAGCTTCGCCGCCGGCTGGCCGTTCCAAAAACTTTTCTTTTCCCCAGAAAGTCATGGCTACCAGCCGCGTCATGTAGAAGGCCGTACAGGTCGCCGCAATGGTTCCAACTGCCCAGACGAGCCAGCCCAATGGAATGTAGGTAGTCGATGCCGCCTGCCAGAGAATTTCGTCCTTTGACCAGAAGCCGCTGAAGGGAATGATGCCGCAGATCGCCAACCAGCCAGCCAGAAAGGTGAGGTACGTGTAGGGCAGATACTTCTTCAAGCCGCCCATGCGACGCATGTCCTGCTCATGATGCATGCCGTGAATCACGCTCCCGGCACCCAGGAACATTAGTGCCTTAAAGAACGCATGCGTCATCACGTGGAAGATGCCGATGACGAACGCTCCCACGCCACATGCCATAAACATGAACCCCAACTGCGAAACGGTCGAATAGGCTAATACTTTCTTAATATCGTTTTGAGTAATACCGATCGTGGCAGCGAAAATGGCGGTGGCAGCACCTACAAGGGCAACCACCAACATCATTGTCTGCGAATGCTGGAAAATGACGTTGGTGCGCGTCACCATGTAAAGACCGGCCGTAACCATGGTAGCGGCATGAATGAGAGCGGATACTGGAGTTGGGCCGGCCATTGCATCAGGCAGCCAGACATGCAGTGGGAGTTGGGCCGACTTACCGCAAGCCCCAACGAAAAGTCCAAGTGCAATCCACGACATCAGGCCCCAGTTGCCTAAGACTTCAATCGGGTAAGTCTGCGCCTGCGCAAAAACATCCCCATACTGGCTGGTTCCGAAAGTGGCTATGACCGCAAAGATCGCCAGGGCAAAACCAAAGTCGCCAATGCGGTTAGTGATGAAGGCCTTTCGTGAAGCGTCTGCTGCTTCCTGGCGGTCGAAGTAGTATCCGATCAAGAGATACGAGCAGAGACCGACGCCTTCCCAACCAACAAACATCATTACGAAGTTTGATCCCATCACCAGCACGAGCATGGAAAACATGAACAAGCCCATGTAGGCAAAGAACCGGTAGTAACCCGGATCGCCGTGCATGTAGCCCGTGGCAAACACGAAGATGCAGAGTCCCACTCCGGTGACAATGAGCATAAAGACCGAGGAGAGAGGATCCAGTTGATAGCTCCATTCGACATTTAGCAAGGACCCACGCGGCTCCTCCATCATCGGCACGGCAACACCAAGAAACCGATTTTCTCGCTCCTCGGGAGGCATCTCCGCCAGTTTCTCCTGGAGCTTTTTGTCAGCCCCTATCGCTATTCGTTCGTTGGTGCCTTGTGTGATGTGAACCGCGCCGCCCGGAATCCAGGTGAACTTAAAGGCACCATCCTGACTTGTAACGTAAGAGTTTGGCCAGATTGCGTGACTGCTGTATCCGTAGGAGTAAACGGCGGCCAGACTGATCAGGAGCGACAGCGCTACAGAGCCCACCGCTATGCCGGCAATCAATTTCTCAGAGAAGCGAAACTTCCGGCCAAAAAAGCCGTTGATTGCCGCGCCGACGAGTGGTAGTAGAGGAACTAGCCAGATGAACCGGTGCATAAGCTTCAGGTGTTACGTCCGGAGAACGCATTTTCCATTTCTCATTTGACAGCTCTCATTCTTCATAGCTTCTGCAGCCAACAGAAACAATGCAATTTCAACCTGTTAAATGGAGATGGATCACCACTTGAGAAGATCGATTTCGTCAACCCAAATAGTTTCTTTGTTTCGATACAGTGCAATTACAATACCTAAACCTATCGCCGCCTCGGCCGCAGCCACTACAATCACAAATACCGCGAAGATCTGCCCGGCAACTGCATTCACGTTCCCGGTGGCCTGCAAGTAGCGCGAGAAGGCGATGAAGTTCAAATTTGCTGCATTAAGAATGAGTTCAATGGACATAAAGATGACAATTATGTTTCGCCGCGTCAGCACTCCGGCGACGCCAATGATGAACAGTAACGCGCCGATAACCAGGAATTTTGAGAGGTCAGGATTCTTGGCACCCTGGACCATTACTCTTAAACGGCCCGCCGAGGCTTCCTGCAGGAGCAACGATAGAGTTGGAGCAAACAACACGAGCATCGATACAAGTTCCTACTGAATCACTTCCACCTTTGCCAATTCCGGATCGCGTGCAATCTCCTTTTCCAGAAGGTCTGGTGGTATGTCATCAACTGACACTTCCTGCTTCAACGTTCGTGCCAACATCACGGAACCAATTATCGCTACCAGCAACAGTACACTGGCAATCTCGAACGGTAGCGAAGCGTAGCGATAGAGGCTGCCACCAACGCGTTCGGTTTCCGTTGTGAGGCGGGAAGTGCCAGTCGCTGCCTGCGGTAGTTTCTGCTCTTGCGCTTCCTGCTGAGCTACCGCCCCTTTCAACACCTCCCCGTGTCGACTCTGCAGCCCTTTATACCCTTCGTTAATGGCATAGATTAGCCCGAGAACGAGCAAGAAACAGAAGATCAAACTCGCCGTAACCTGCCGCTGTCGATTAAAGATCTCCTCACGCCCGCGTTCTTGGGCACTCACATTGACAAGCATGATCACGAAAAGAAATAGGACCATTACGCCGCCTACGTAAACGAGTATTTGTACTCCGGCGATGAACTCGGCGCGAGCGAGGATAAAGAGCGCCGCCACTGATACGAGCGAGGAGATTAGAAACAGCGCGCTGTGGACAGCGTTGCGCGCCATTACTGTCAGCAGACCGGCGAAGATTGCTCCGATCGCGAACACCCAGAAAAAGACAGCTTCCCAACCAGAGAGAGTCATTGTGGATTGCCTAATCTAAATTTGGATTGCGGATTGCGAATTTCGAAATTCCATGTAGATCCCTATTGAAATCCGATAGAAATTGGTTATCAAGGACTACAAACAACCTGGACCGAGATCTAACAAGATTTCAAAATCCGCAATCCGCAATTCGAAATCCGCAATTGCCCTCATTCATTCAGTGTACTTCACCGTCTCTCTTCCCTGCTCGAGCATCTCACGATTCCAGACAAAGCCGGCGCGCGAATAAGTAGCTAACTCGAAGTCCTGGGTCAATTCCAAACAGGATGTGGGGCAAGCCTCCTGGCACAACGCGCAGAACATGCAGCGTGACGTGTCGAAAATAAACTCATCAAGCACCTTCTTCTTACGTGGCTTGCCGGCAACAATGATCTCGACGTCCATCGGGATCACATCAATGCAGTCCTCCGGACAAGCTAACGCACAGAGATTACAGGCAATGCACAGCGTATCGTGCGTCTCCGGATCCATATTCAAGCGTGGTGCTCCGTGGAATCTCGGCGCCACGTCTGGGCGCACCTTCGGATACTGCTCTGTATAAATGCCCTTGCCGGCGACGGCATCGCTGTCAGTAGCGGCACCAATGTTGTATTTGAGGGTTAACGCGAGGCCCTTGAGAAGGTCGAACATAAAGAAGCGTTTGAGCTTCTGCGTGAACGTTGGTGTTGGTACTTTAACTAATGGCATGTTTCGATTTTAGATTGCCTAGTCCCAAATGCCAATTGTGCAGCCGATTGTTGATTGCCGATTGTCGATTGCCGATTGTTGATTGCCGATTGTTGATTGCCGATTGTTGATTGTTTATGTTGTCGATTGTCGATCGCCAATTGTTTATGTCGCTTGTCGATTGTTGATTGTCAATTGTCTATGTCGATTTTCGACTGCAATTGTTTATGTCCATTCTCTATTGCGGAGCCGAGCGGCTCTGCCGCACCCCTTGCGGTATGCCTTCGGCTTACCGGAATGCACCCATAAAAACCTTGAGCCTCCGCCTCTGCAGTCATATGGAAAGAGCCAATCGAATCTCAACCTGCGGCAGAGCCGCAAAGGGTTAAGGAGCAGCCGCACGGCAATCCGCAGTTCGCAATTCGCAATCCTCAATCCGCAATTCGCAATCCACATTCCGCAATCCGCAATTCACCTTCCACAATCCCGCAATCCGTTTCTTCACCCCTTGGCGCTCGCGGGTACTGCCGGCTGGCCTTGCGGCAAGTTCACCGTGCGGATACTCCTTCGCTGACTCTTCAAATTAAAGTCTCTCGAACGCCAGTTGATGCGAGCCAGAAGCATTCCGGTAATGAAAAGCCCGAGCACTCCGAAGAGTATCATTAACGCTTTGCCGGAGGCTGTCAGGTTCAATCCTCCCGATAGAGAATCAATCAGCTTAAAGCCTCGCCAACCGTCAAGCGCTTGCAGGAGAAATATCGCCAAACCGGAAAGCGCGATGTTTATCAGGGCTGACGGTATCAACCATTTCCAACCGATATCCATCAACTGATCGTACCTGAAACGCGGCAACGTCCAGCGTAACCAGAAATACAGGTACAGAACAATCAACAGTTTGGTAATGAAGACGAGCAGGCTCACTATGACATAGAGATTGTGGTAACCTCTGGCTTCGGTCAGACGATAGACCAATGGAAAATACCAGCCACCAAGGTAGAGAGTCACAGCCAGAGCGGAGACTATAACCATGGCGGCATACTCAGCCATGAAGAAGAGTGACCAACGAAAGCCGGAATACTCAGTGTGGAACCCGGCGACAAGTTCTGACTCCGCTTCCGGCAAGTCGAAAGGTGCCCGATTGTTTTCGGCAATTCCGCTCACCAGGAAAATCAGAAAACCAACGGGTTGATAGAGAACAAACCATATTGAGTCACTTCCCTGAGCAGTTACGATTCCTGAGAGCGAGAGCGTTCGCGCAAACATCAGCGCCCCAATCAGCGACAAACCCATCCCTACTTCGTAGGAGACCATCTGAGCGCTCGAGCGTAGGGCCCCAAGAAGGGAATATTTTGAATTTGACGACCACCCCGCCAGAATCAGCGCCAGCACACCCACGCTGGAAACAGCCAGCACAAATAGCACACCGATGTTGATATCCGTGATCACGGCCCAGTCGGGACCGAACGGAATCACCGAGAAGACAATGAATGCCGCAGCGACAGCAATATAAGGCGCGAAGAAAAAGATCCAGCGGTCGGCCTTATCCGGGATAAAGTCTTCTTTTGTAAGGAGCTTGATCCCATCGGCTATGGGTTGCAGTAATCCCCATGGACCAACGCGCATGGGACCGAGGCGGGCCTGCATGAACGCTGAAATCTTACGCTCCAGATAGGTCGCGTAAGCCACCCATAACGCTACAACAGTAACCAGCAACCCAATCTGGAGGAACGGCCAGATGACATAGTTAATCGTCTGGGGATCCAGACCAGCTTTAAGCAGAAGCTGGTCGATGAAATCGATTGGGGCAAAAAGAAGCATAAAGTCGTTCTATCTATCAATCTCACCCAACACGATGTCCAACGTTCCGATAATCGCTACGACGTCCGCAACAAGATGGCCGAGGCAGAGTTGCTTCAGCGCTTGGAGATTTATCAGGGAAGGCGGACGGACGCGCACGCGCCATGGTTGGGCTGTGCCATCGGAAACGAGGTAGCAGCCAATCTCACCCTTGGGTCCTTCAATAGAATGATAGTAATCGCCAACCGGTGGCTTAACAATCTTGGGGAGTTTGGCGTTTACTGGACCATCAGGCAACTTCTCCAGTGCTTGATCAATAATCCGGCGCGCCTGCCTCATCTCCTCAAGCCGAACCAGGTATCGATCATATGTGTCGCCGTTTTCACCCAACGGGATATCAAAATCCATGTCTGCATATGCCGCGTAGGGTCGGGCTTTACGTATGTCCCAGGCCACGCCCGAACCTCGCAGCGACGGGCCAGACAAGCCGATTGCAATAGCGTCTTCGGCAGAGATTACCCCGATGCCTACCGTTCGACTGAGCCAAATGCGATTCTCAGAAAGCACTGTCTCATATTCATCAAGACGCTTCGGGAAATTGTTGCTGAAACGACGCACGTCCGATTGAAAGTCGTCATACGCGTCATTGGGCATGCCTCCGACGCGCCAGGCATGACATGTCAGACGCGCCCCAAACTGGCGCTCAAAGATCTTCAGAATTTCCTCTCTTTCCCGAAGCGCCCATAGCAAGACCGTCACGGCGCCGATATCCAGTGCATGCGTGGCAAGCCAAAGCAGGTGAGAGGCGATGCGATTCAATTCAGTCAGGATGGTCCTGAGGTAATGGGCACGCGGTGGTACTTCAAGACCCATCATCTGCTCGACAGTTTCTACCCATACCAGCCCGTTGGAAACAGCCGCAATGTAATCGAGCCGGTCCCAGTAGGGGGCAATCATCGTGTACATACGGTTCTCGGCAATCTTCTCCATGCCGCGATGCAGGTATCCGATGTCGCAGTCGAGATCGATCACTGTTTCGCCATCCAGCTTGAGGATTATGCGCAGCACACCATGCGTAGACGGGTGCTGTGGCCCCATGTTGAGCACCATCTCAGGACTATCAAGCAGCGTCTCTTGAGTTGTGGCTATTTCAACCTGATGCATAGATTTTTCTTCAGGCAACCTCCGGGTGAGTTTCCGTCGGAAGAAAACAGCCGGTCACGCTCCACGGCTCAATGATCAAACCGATTTCTCTCGCCTCTCCCTTCGTGCGCTTAAGTATGAGTTTCTCAATAATGGCGTGTGCGGCGCTGGCCTTGTTCCAGACATTGCGTGGAGCCTCAGTCTCAGTCAAAACAAAACCTGCTACCTTTGCCGCCTCCGGCGTTTCAAAAACTTTCGCATCATACTGGGCAGCAATCTCTTTCGGGGTCATGTCCAGCTCAGAAATTTCACTTGTCCTTCGGCATTACTTCCTTGCCGCCACGAAATATTTCACGCATTTGGCGCTCCTGCGGAACGGAGAGTATTTCCAGTCCGTAGGCTCGCCGCTGCTCGATCTGCTCGCGCTGCACGTCGGTCATTTCTGGCAGGTGTTTTCTGGTCCACTGATTCTCCACAAACTCAAGCGAATAGTCCTTGCGCAACGGATGTCCTTCCCAGTCCGGAGGCAATAAGATACGTCGCAAATCGGGATGGTTTCTGAAGCCAACGCCAAACAGATCGTAAACTTCTCGTTCCATCCAATTCGCGGCAGGCCAAATGCTGGTAACACTCTCGACACCCATCTCAGCGGTCGTAGCCACCTTCAGTCGCACGCGTTCATTAGCCGCGATTGAATAGAGGTTATAAACCATATCAAACGGCGCTTCAGTTCGGGCGGGAAAGTGAACGCAAGTCAGATCCGAAAGATAATCAAAAGGCGCTTCCTCGTGCTGCCTTAAAAGGGCACAGACTTCCAGAATGCGAGACGGCTCTATCCGCAACGACAGTTGGCCGAGAAACATGACTGCCTCACTTACGGCACCCGGAAGTTTGCTTTTCACTCTCTCGGCAAGCGGATGGTTGGAGGCATCTGAGGGCTTTGGCCCTTCTTCCTTCTTTTTGACTGGCGGTTTGGGGAGGCCCGGAGGGGCAGCTGGAGAGGCCTGCTTTTCAGTTAACGATTCCTTAACGGCTGCGACTCGAGACTTGGCTTGCTCGACCATCGCCGCCTTTTCCTCATCTGCTCCGGCTAAGGTGCTGGCTGGCGGAATGGCTGAGGGGGGCGGCGTGCCAGAGATGTCGGTCTGTCTTGACTCCTCTGGTCCTTTGGGTTGAGTGGCTTCCGGTTCCCTCTTATCGTTTGCCATAAGGTCGGATCGCTACAGGTCACACCCTCACTTCGAAGTCGCTACAGGCCAACCTGAACGCACAGTGAATTCTGCTTAAGTGTTTAATGCTATTACAGATGGACGGCAAAAATCGATTTAAGCATGCGGTTTATCTGCTGTCAACCAACTTATAAAGTGGTCATTCGGCAACACAACTTGACGATCTGAAGCGCCCCCCCTATGATTGGTTTTTGACAGAGGCTTTCTATTGCTCTGTTTAGCTGAGGAACTGAAATGAAACCTGGAATCCACCCTGAATATCACGAGATCACTGTTAGCTGTGCCTGTGGGGAGACTTTCAAGACGCGCTCAACCAAAAAAGGCGACTTACATGTCGAGATCTGCTCGGCTTGCCATCCTTTCTTCACTGGAAAGCAGAAATTAGTCGATACGGCGGGGCGAGTTGATCGCTTTAACAAGCGCTATGGAAAGAAGACCGTTGAAAGCTCTACCGGGGCCTGATAAGCGAGAGCGCTTCTTGAATCTGAATCGCCATTAGCAGCCTCCTGAATCCAAACGCCGGCGAGAAACCGCTGGTCGCCATCCCGTGCATCAAAACGCGTGCGACCACTGGAAGACGCCGGCGTTAGTGTTTGCAACGACAGTCTGTGTGGTCGAGTTAGGTCCTCAGACCACAGAACAGGCATAACGTCTAAGAGGAACCATCTTGAGCGCAAATGAACGAGATCTAATTGTCGGGGGCCAGGCCGTTATCGAAGGTGTAATGATGCGGACGCCAAACGCCTATGCAGTGGCGGTGCGAAAAGCGAATGGCACCATAGTCAAGATTGCGGCACAGCTACCGAAATGGAGTGATAAGTATCCTCTTCTAAAGCTTCCAGTACTCAGGGGCAGCGCCGTGCTGGTGCAATCGATGGGCCTCGGTATCAAAGCATTGAATTACTCTGCCAACGAGGCCTTCGCCGATGCCGAAGAAGCTGAAGCAAAAGAGGTGACAGTTGCCCTGACTCCAGCCATCATAGAAGGAGAGGGCGATTTTGCCGGTGTAACCGGGGCTGTGCCCGGCCTTTTTCCGGTACCCACGCAAGGACGAGCCAGGGACGAGTTGAAGAGAGGTGGTACGGCGGCCGCGGCTGGCTCAATCGTATTTGCAATTATCTTCAATATTCTGCTCTTTGTTGCTGCCCCTTTGCTTCTGACAAACGCGCTGTTCATCGCGGCGGGCTGGGCAGCGTCACCCAATGTCAACGCCGAGTCAACACTGGATCGTCAAGTCGCAACAACTCCCACTCATGCGACTACTCCCGCACCCGTTGTGCCGACGGCGGAGCAGCCCTGGTACGGCAAGGCGTGGGGTACGATTCGCAGTTACCTGCATCCAGTCAGGCCCTCGGTGGCTTTCAACTTGATTGATGGGTTGATCAGAATGACATTCTTCCTGATCATGATCTTTAGCTTCTCGTTGATAAAGGACATCCGGAGGGTGTTTGAATATCACGGGGCGGAACACAAGACGGTCTTCACTTGGGAGGCGGGCTTGCCATTGACGGTGGAAAATGCAAGACCTCAACCTCGCCAGCATCCGCGCTGCGGCACCAGCTTTTTGATGGTGGTCATGCTGGTGTCGATTGTTCTCTTTTCGGTGATCAAGTTTGATTCTTTGCTCTACAATTTTCTGGTACGCATCGCGTTGGTACCGCTTGTTGCTGGTCTGTCTTACGAGATTATCCGGATATCAGCAAAAAAAGAAGGTGGCTGGTTTTTCAAGCTCATTACGCGGCCTGGCGTTTGGTTGCAAAACATAACGACTCAGGAACCAGACGATCAACAACTCGAGGTGGCAATCGAGGCATTGAAGGAATCGCTAAAACTGGAGCCAGCAGGAAAGGCAGTTCTGGTGCCGCTGTCATGAGCGTACTAAGCGAATTTTACAGCTGGTAACTGCGCCGTCCAGCGACTCTTTAGGAACAGATTTGACCGTTATGTTGGAACGATTAGAAACACTAGAAGCACGCTACGATGAGCTTAGTAACGAGCTCTCGTCGCCGGAGTTGCTTGCTAACCAGGCCGCCTACACCAAGGCCGCAAAGCAGCATCGTAATCTGGGTGAGATAGTCGAGAAGTATCGCACCTGGAAGTCAATCAATCGGGAGCTGGCGGGCGCTCGCGAGTTGTTGGAGACTGCCGACGAGGAGGAGATGCGCGAGATGGCGCGTCTTGAGGTCGAAAAGCTCGAAAAGAACGCGCAACAAGTTGAATTGGAGTTGAAGGTGCTTCTCATTCCTTCGGATCCCAACGATGAAAAGAACGTGATTCTGGAGATTCGCGCCGGAACGGGCGGCGATGAGGCAACGCTTTTTGCTGCCGAGATGCTGAGAATGTACGGCCGCTACGCGGAGCGGCAGGGCTGGCGCTTTGAGGTCCTGGACGCCTCCGAGTCGGGCATCGGCGGCATCAAGGAAGCCATCGCGCTGATCGAAGGGGATAAGGTCTATTCAAAACTGAAACATGAGTCTGGCGTTCATCGCGTGCAACGTGTGCCCCAAACCGAGGCTAGTGGACGAATACATACTTCGGCCATTACGGTCGCCGTTCTGCCCGAAGCCGAAGAAGTTGACGTGAAGATCGATCCCAAAGAGCTGCGCATCGATACGTTCTGCTCTTCGGGCCCTGGCGGGCAATCCGTAAACACCACCTACTCTGCTGTCCGCATCACGCACTTACCAACCAATGTCGTCGTCTCGATGCAGGATGAGAAGTCGCAGATAAAGAACCGCGAAAAGGCGATGCGGGTTTTACGGGCACGTCTTCAGGAGATCGAGGAGGAGAAGCAACACGCTGCCGTGGCCAGTGAGCGACGTTCGATGGTTGGCTCTGGCGACCGTTCAGAGAAGATCCGCACCTACAACTTCAAGGAAAATCGCGTAACGGACCACCGTATTGGGCTCACGATCCATCAACTGGATCTGGTAATGGAGGGCGCCCTGGATGAGATTATCCAGTCGCTAATCACTCACTATCAGGCAGAGAAACTAAAATCGGAACCCGTTGCGGCGTAAAGGATTGCGGAGTTGAATTGCGATTCGGCAGTCGACAATCGGCAATCTAAAATTCCTCCATGCAGTCATCCACTCAGGTCGTGCTAATCCGTCACGGCCAGTCCCAGGGAAACGCCGACCGACGCTTCGGCGGCCACACAACTACGCCGCTGTCTGAGCTTGGCCGCAAGCAAGCCGCCGCCACTGCCAGTGTGCTTGCGGCGGAGAACTTCAGTGCAATCTACACCAGTGACTTGCCCCGGGCGATCGAGACAGCCAGTCCACTTTCCGTCAAAACTGCGCTTGAACTTCAGCCAACAGAAGCATTCCGCGAGCGTAGCGTGGGGGTGATGGCAGGACTTACCTTTGAAGAAGCCGCTGAAAAGCACCCGGAGCAGTATCAGGCTCTCTTACGGCGCGACTTCGATCATGTTTTACTGGGCGGTGAAAGTTATCGCCAAACCTTGGAGAGAGCGTCAAGAAAGCTCGACGAGGTGGTAGAAGAATATAGAGGTGGACAGATTGCCATTTTCACCCATGCGGGCACGATCTGCATTCTGGCGCTTCACCTTATGGGCGCGCTTGCTACGCCGGAATTAAAACCAGTTTGGATCGCGAGTTCCAACTGCGGGATCAGCCGATTTGACCTCCGGCATGACGGCTTCCTGCGCGTCATCACCATCAATGACACCCGCCACCTGGAAAATCTGTAGGGGCGGCACTCTTTGGCCGCCCCACGCCGCCTTGAGCAAACCTACCTGGTTACGCGGACAAGCATCTCGGTGCCCGACTCGATTTTCAATTCCTTGTTTCCCCCGATGGCAAGAGAACCGGCACCAGCAGCGCCGCCCACAAGTAGTCCAATAGCCGCGCCCTTACCGCCACCGGCGATCGCTCCAATGATTGCGCCGGCCCCAGCGCCAATACCAGCGCGCTTAATTGTCTGCTTTCCGCGGCTGCCGGATTCCACACCACCCTCCGTATCTGCCTTTCCGGCATCTTCGCCGTAAACACGGGTGACATAACCGTGCAACGTTCCCTTCTTACCATCACGCAGTTCAATAGAATCGAAAGCAAGATTCATTGTGGTGCGCCCTTTAATCTTCCCTGATTTCTTAATCGAACTCACGTGGCCCCGGAGTGTAGCCTCGTCATAACGCGTCGGGCTAAGCACAGTGGCAGTAAACTCATCACCCACACGCGAATCCTCGCTTGAAAGTGTATCCTCCAAGCGCACCTTAAGATTGGTACCCACCGGCACACTCACCACGTTGGAGGCGCGTCTGACCGTCCGCCGTTTCGTAGTTGTCCGCTTTTTTGTTGTAGTTTGAGATTTGAGCACAGGTGCGCCAGGCGCTGTCTGCGCGAAGAGCGGCGCCGGCAAGAGTGCAAGAACAAGGGCAAAGGTTTCAATCCATCTCTTTAAGTTCATCATCTCCTCCATAAATGAGGTTCAGTTTGAAAGTCGAATTAGTCATTTTCGTAGACCGCACTTCAGATAAAGTCAGGGCGGCCTAAGTAAGTGCGGGAACGGCAGTCTCGTCTTCGCCTGCAACCAACGCCTCCTCTTCCTCTTCTGAAAAAGGTTTCTGGCGGTGGACACTACCGTCTGACTCGAAGATGTATGCGGAAGGGGCCTCACGCATAATGATGTCCTGCAAACGCATAAGTCCGTAAAGTAGCGCTTCCGGTCGCGGCGGACAGCCCGGAATATAGACGTCAACTGGAATACAGCGATCCACTCCCTGCATCGTCGAGTACGAATCAAACGGGCCCCCCGTCGAAGCGCAAGCGCCCATCGCAATGGCCCACTTTGGCTCAGGCATCTGCTCGTAGACCCGGCGTACAACCGGTCCCATCTTCAGGGTCACCGTGCCCGCAATGATGATTAGATCACTCTGCCTTGGACTTGGACGAAATACTCCAGCGCCAAAGCGGTCAATGTCAAAACGGCCGGCGCCAGTGGCGATCATCTCGATTGCGCAGCATGCCAGGCCAAAAGTCATAGGCCACAGCGCCGATTTGCGGGCCCAGTTGACGACAGGAGCACTCAGATCAAGGGCCTTTGCGCCCACGGTCCGGCGCACCGCGTTCATCAACGAATCAAATCTTGTTAGAAGAAAGCCTTCCTGATGTTCTGCCATAATATTAAGGATGAAGGATGAAGACGGAAGGATGAAAGTCAGCGATATTGGCGGTAAGATCCTTCATCCTTCCGCCTTCATCCTTCATCCTTACCCTTCAGGCCCATTCCAGCGCACGCTTGCGCCACGCGTAGTAATAACCCACCACTAAAATAGCTATAAACACAAACATCTCTGCAAGCGCGAATTTAGTGAAAGAGAAGTCGTCACCCATAAAGACGATGGCCCAGGGAAGCAAAAAGACTGTCTCCACATCGAAAATCAGGAACAGCATGGCCACAATGTAGTAACGCACAGTAAACCGTTCATGCGCCTCGGTCTTGGGATCGATGCCACATTCGTATGGTCGCATCTTTCCCTTCTCATATTTTGCGGGTCTCAGAAATCTACCCAGAATTATTGGTAAGACAGGAAAGGCAATCGCCACGAGGAAAAAGATCATCACGGGCCAGTAAGCCGTTATTGGCCCACCAATGTTAGGCGCGCTCCCGGTAGTAGCCTGCAGCAGCATTGCCGTTGAAAAAGACGTCTTCAGGAATAATTTAAGGACAGGAAATTCTAAGTGCTGCTCACCTGTCTGTCAAACTTGACGTTTTTCCGAACAGACAACATTTGTGATTCTCACTGCGCACGATGATTTGTGTTGCCGGCCAGCAGGTCAATGGCGTGATGCAATATGGGTTCTATGACGGCAAAACTCTCGCGCACACCCTTTGGTGAACCGGGCAGGTTGATGATCAGCGTGCCGGAACGGATGCCGCAGACACCGCGCGAAATCATGGCCATTGGCGTATGCTTCAAAGTTTCCATGCGCATTGCTTCTGCCAATCCCGGCGCTTCGCGTTCAATGACACTGCGCGTCGCCTCCGGAGTGTTATCGCGGGGACCGAAGCCCGTGCCACCAGTGGTGACAATCAAATTGACTTTAGGCCGAACAGCGATTTCCGACAGGGCACTCTTCAGTGGCTCTAATTCATCTGAAAGAACGAGAGTTTCATAGATTTCGGCCCCGCTTCTCTTGAGCAACTCGACCAATACGGCGCCCGAAAGGTCTTCTCGTTCACCTCTTGCGCAGGCGTCACTTACGGTAATTACTACAGCGCAAATCGAAGCACTCACTGTGGGTTGGCGGCTCCTGCTTCCCGGGCCCAGGCACGAATCTTCTGTATCCATTCCAGGCGCCCTATTCTTAAGCCTTCATTAATGAAAGCCGAAATGATATCCGCTCGGACCTTAGGTAGAGCCAAACTATGATCGCTCTTGAAATACTGTCCGTCCTGCAGAATTTGAATCTCCAAATTCTCCCCATCGAAGCGCCACACTTCCGGTACACCAAACGACGCAAAGAGAGGCGTCTTGTTGGGGCTCGAATTAGAAATATCGACTTCAACAACAAGATCGGGTGGGGGATCTACCGAAAGGTCGAGATCGTTTTTCTGGCGCATTCTTGCTTCGTTTTTGAAGTAAAAGCAGCAATCGGGCTCAAAACCGCGTTGGAGATCGGCACACTTGAAAGTAGTGGAGCCAAGCCCGCGACTCTCTATCCTAAACTGTTCAGCTAAAATCTGAACAAGCAACTCTAGTGCTCGATTTATTTCTTCATGTCGTCGTGAGGTAACCATGATTAATAGATCTCCGCGGTCATATGTGAATCGAGGGCTGGCTGAGTCGGGCTGGTCTTTCAACAGGCTCTCATACGTAGACCAACTGATGTTATGAAGGAGAACACCGTCTGTGAGGACTTCTTTTACTTTTGGCGGCTCGAGAACAGTCGTCATAATAACTCCTTGTGAGACCCCTAGTATCTTCGCATGTGTTCCTTCAGCCAGCAAAGATCCATGACTACCAGGAGCCCAGCCTCCCTGGCGCGCTCGGCAGCAGCATAGTCAATGACACCTTCTTGCAGCCATACGGCCCTGGCGTCTATGGCGATAGCCTGATCAACTGCCTTGCCCGCCTCCTCTGAGCGCCGGAATACATTCACGAGATCAATCTTCACCGGCACGTCATGGAGCGAGGGATAGGCCACTTCACCAAAGACTTTCGTTTCGTTTGGGTTTACAGGAATAACATTGTAACCCTCGCGCCGCATGTAAGAAGCAACACCATTGGAGGGTCTACCAGGATCGGAGGAAAGTCCCACGACGGCTATGGTGCGGCATTCGTCGAGAATTGTGCGAATTGCTGTTGGGCTATTGATTTCCAAAATGAGAATGGCAGATCGTTGGGTCTTTGGTCTTTGTACTTTGTGCCTTGTACGTCGTGCTCGCTCTTACCCTCTTTGCTCTTTGCCCTTAGCCCTTTGCCCTTTGCCCTTTGCCCTTAGCCCTTTGCTCTCCGCAGGGCTTATGTGACTGCCGCAGTGGCCGTATGCAATTCCTGTAAGGACCTGACGTTCATTAAACCTCGCGAACCGCAGGCCGAAATGGCTTCGACAATCGCGTGGGCACCAGTCTTAGTCGTAACACACGGCACGTTATGCTGCAGCGCAGCGCGACGGATTGCCTGTTCATCATAACGGGAGACGCGACCCAGCGGTGTGTTGATGACCAGGGCAATATCGCCGCTCTTGATATGGTCTGCTATGTTCGGCCGGCCTTCGTTAACCTTAAATACATTCTCGACCGTCAAGCCAACTTCACGGAGACGGGCAGCGGTTCCCAATGTGGCCATGATGTTAAAGCCGAGACGCGTAAGTTTGCGCGCGAGCAACACAGCTTGACCTTTGTCGGCATCGTTCACGCTGATAAATGCAGTGCCACCGCGGGGCAAAACCAGTCCCGTCCCCGTCATCGCTTTGGCGTATGCTTCCCCGAAGGTGTCTCCTACTCCCATCACCTCCCCGGTCGAATGCATCTCCGGGCTCAGAATCGGATCGACCCCGGGAAACTTCAAGAAAGGGAACACTGGCGATTTAATGAAGAACCGATTAACAGCCAACTCTTCCGGCAGCTTGAAGGAGGCGAGTTCTTGCCCGGCCATCACCAGAGCTGCAACGCGCGCGACGGGCACTCCGGTTGCTTTTGAGACAAATGGCACTGTGCGCGAGGCTCTGGGATTAACTTCGAGAACATAAACACGATCATTTTGGATGGCAAACTGGATATTCATCAGGCCACGCACGTTCAGCCGCTTAGCTAACAGGCGAGTGTAATGGCGCATGGTCTCTATGTGCTCAGGATCAATCCGCAGAGGCGGCAACACGCAGGAAGAATCGCCAGAGTGAATGCCGGCCTCTTCGATGTGTTCCTGAATGCCGGCAATGACGCACGCACTGTCGTCACACACCGCGTCAACATCAAATTCCGCCGCCTGCTCGAGAAACTTATCAATTAACACCGGACGATCCGGGGTGAACCCAACGGCATTGCGCACATAATCATCGAGGCTCTCCTCATCATAAACTATCGCCATCGCCCGCCCGCCAAGGACATAACTCGGACGGACCAGGACTGGGTATTCAATCTGGCGGGCTATCTCTCTTGCGTCTGCGGGCGTTTCGGCCATCCCGTTTTGGGGCTGGGGAATCCCGAGCTCACTAAGCAGCGCTCCAAACCGTTTTCGATCTTCCGCCAAATCAATCGAATCCGGAGCCGTACCGATGATGGGTACTCCTGCGTTATGCAAACGCATCGCCAGATTCAGAGGTGTTTGTCCGCCAAACTGCACGATTACCCCGTCGGGCCTTTCCGTCTCGACAATGTTCATCACATCTTCAAAGGTCAGAGGCTCGAAATAAAGCCGGTCGGAAGTATCGTAGTCGGTCGAGACAGTCTCCGGATTGCAGTTGACCATGATGGTCTCAAATCCGGCGTCGCGAAGAGCAAATGCCGCATGGCAGCAGCAGTAGTCGAATTCTATTCCCTGTCCTATTCGATTGGGGCCAGAGCCAAGAATCATGATCTTGCTCCGGTCAGTAGGTTGTGCTTCGTTCTCTTCTTCGTACGTTGAATAGAGATAGGGAGTATAGGATTCAAACTCTGCACCACAGGTATCCACCCGCTTGTATACGGGGATGATTCCCAGACTCTTGCGATAAGAGCGCACATCGTCTTCTGATCTGTTGGTGAGATAGGCGAGACGCCGATCCGAGAGTGCCGCCTCTTTGAACCGCCGCAGGAGCGCAGGCCCGATCTCTTCGAGTCGTTTCCCTTCGACTTCACGCTGAATCTCCATTACTTCCTGAATCTGCTCGAGAAACCACGGATCGATGCGGGAGAGCCGGTAGATTTCCGAAATGGGCCAGCCATGCTGCAGCGCATAAGTGATGTAAGAGAACCGTTGTGAATTGGGTCGCGCGAGCTTTCGCTGCAATTCATCGTCAGAGATGTCCTCCAGCCGAAGCGGCTTGACGGCCTCAAGAGAACGGAGGCCTTTGAAAAGCGCTTCCTTGAAGGTCCGCCCTATCGCCATGACCTCACCCACTGACTTCATTTGAGTGCCCAGGACGTCTTCCGCTTCGGGAAACTTTTCAAAGTCCCACTTCGGAATCTTCGCCACAACATAATCAATCGTCGGCTCAAAAGATGCCGGAGTCTTTCTTGTTATATCGTTGGGAATCTCGTCCAGCGTGTAGCCGACAGCCAGCTTCGCGGCAATCTTAGCAATGGGAAAACCGGTGGCTTTGGAGGCAAGAGCCGAAGACCGTGATACTCGCGGATTCATCTCGATTACGCGGATGTCGCCGTTTGTCGGATTCAATGCAAACTGAATGTTCGAGCCGCCAGTCTCAACTCCGACTTTGCGAATCACTGTGATGGCCATGTCGCGCATCTGCTGATACTCGCGATCGGTTAGGGTTTGCACAGGCGCCACAGTTATCGAGTCTCCTGTGTGTACACCCATGGGATCGAAGTTTTCGATCGAACAGATAATCACCACGTTATCTGCCAGGTCGCGCATGACCTCCAGCTCAAACTCCTTCCAGCCGAGAACTGACTCTTCAATCAGAACCTCGTGAATCGGTGAAGCAGCGAGACCGGCGCGCACGATGTCTTCAAACTCCTCCGGGTTGTAAGCTGTGCCACCGCCGGTACCGCCCAGTGTGAATGAAGGTCGAATGATTGCCGGATAACCCGTCTGATCGACAATGGTTTGCGCTTCGAGCCACGACTTTGCAAAACCGCCTGAGGGCATCTGTAGGCCCGCCTGGTCCATTGCCTCCTTAAAGAGCATCCGGTCTTCGGCAATTCTAATGGCCTCGCGTTTGGCGCCAATCATCTCGGTCCCGCATTCTTCCAGCACACCTGCATCTGAAAGAGCAATGGCCAGGTTAAGAGCCGTTTGTCCACCCACAGTAGGTAACAGAGCATCAGGTTTTTCGCGGCGAACGATTGCGGCCACTGACTCGAGGGTCAGCGGCTCAATGTAGGTAACGTCCGCAATCTCGGGATCGGTCATGATCGTCGCCGGGTTGGAGTTGACCAGCACCACTTCGTATCCCTCCTGGCGCAACGCTTTACACGCTTGAGTACCCGAGTAGTCAAACTCACAGGCCTGGCCAATGACAATTGGTCCCGATCCGATGATCAGGATTTTGTGGATATCAGTACGTTTGGGCATGTGGGAATCGGTTTGTACTTGTTGACCCGAGCGGAGTCAAAACATTATACATAGCGACAGCAAAACAGAAGAAACTCCCGGAAAGGTCTCACGACCATGGATAAGAGTTTAGGCCGTCAGCCAGATCGCATTCACCTGTGGGTCCCGCAGCTATCAATAGTCACTCTGTTAGCTGTTCTTACCCTCGCCGAAGTTGGGATTGCCCAGACCCCCAGGGACGCCGAAGGCTACAACAATCGAGGTCTCAGTCGGCAGAATAGTGGCGATGTCGATGGAGCTATCGAGGACTAATTGAGACACTCAAGGGGCAACAAACTGTGGCGGACAGCGATTTCGAGCGGGCCTTCAAGATCGATCCTGCTTTGAGAGCGAGCTACAAGAGTTTTATTGAAAATAGGCGACGGCCCCAGTGAGGCTACTGGTCGCCATCAGATTCTCGTGCCATCAAACCGTTGTTTGTCGATACGTTTCCGGTAATCATCACCATGAATCTCGACCTTATTACACATTTCGTAAAGGCGGCTGCGAAGACGGGTGCCGATGCGTTCCTCCAGTATAGGTCGGACTGTATCGCGATTACGTCGATCCGTTAGTTTTGCTCTGCGCTTCCCCCCACCTGTTTCTTCTGACTTCCCTTCTTCTACATTCTGCTGGATGGCCGGCTCGTCGAGGAAATTGGTGGTGAAGATCGTCACCTTTCGATCGTTGTAGCGCGTGTTGATGATCTGGTACATCGTGTCACGTACCCAATCAGTGGGCACAGTGGAGCCCAGCTCATCCAGGACGAGCACCTCCGCCTGATACACCGGCGCGAGAACGCGCATCTCAGAAGTCCGCGAAATGGGATTGTAAGAATCTTGAATCTGTTTTAAGAGCGAGCCAAACTCATAGAATAGACAAGGGACGCCTTTGCTAATCAGGCCCTTGAGGATCGCAACCGCAAGATGAGTTTTGCCAACGCCAACCGGTCCAATGAAGAGCAGGCCGCGATCAACGCCCGGATAATCAAGTACCATCCGACATGCATACCGGAAAGCTATATTTTGGGAACTATTGGCTTCACTGCGGAAATTATCTAGCGAGCAATCCAGGTAGCGGCGAGGAATACGCGCGGCTTCCAGCAAGCGCTTCTGCGAGTCAATAGCGCGGCAGCGACAAGGACGCGCACCTTTGCCCGGAATTACCTCCATGCCAGTGCCAAAACAATGGCCACAGACGGTCGACTGCGGGCGCAACTCGCTACTTCCTGGCGTCGTCGGAGAAATCGATTTCTCAGCTTGCGCAGTGCCTGTATTGCTGTTCTTGTTAGAAGGCATTAGCAAGAATAGAGGCGACCAAATGAGGTTTCAGCAGCAAACATAGGATTCAACTCGGTAAACACAATTATAGCATTGCCCGGGTCGATTCTTACCGGCGATTGTCGTAGTCGCTATGTTATATTTGTGGTCAACGATGAGCCCTCGTTGTTTCAATCCGCGTTGTCGTTTTCGCACGGGAGGATTTTTTCATACACATGGGTTTATTACATTCCCTGATGACCAAGCTTGGCCTGATCGCGTTAAACACCGATCGCCATCCAATTCGAGTCTTCCTGCTGGATGATGACACACGAAGACATGAATGGTTCGCAATGCGCTTCAAAGGTGATCTCATTGACGTGGCCCATAACGTTGAGGAGGCAGAGCAACTACTGGGTACAAATTCTTATGATGCCATATTTCTAGATCACGACCTGCATCCGGAACATTACAACTCAGATAGTCTTGATGATCAGCGGACTGGATATGCTATCGCCTCATGGCTGGCGTTAAATCCTGAAGTGCAGCGGGCCTCAACGATATTGGTACACACACGTAATGCGGATGGTGCAATGCGGATGGTGGAGGAGTTGCGCCGTGCCGGCCGGATGGCCGAATACGTGCCGTTCCCACTCCTCGCCGAACGAATCAAGCACTACTGGCGAAGATAGGGTGGCTAAGTGCAAAGAGAAAAGGGTTGGACACTTTTCATTTTGTCATTTCGACGCCTGCGATTTTACATCAACTGGGCATTGATAATTGCAGATGAGAAATGAAATCCCTCAAGGATATTGATGAGGATGAAGCAGAGAGAAGCCACGGCACAAATGCGCGGCAATTCATGAGAATCCTCCTTTCCGTCCGAGTGAACACGCACTAATCAGATCTCTTGCCCTCAAATTTCTCTTTGTTCAGAGAAAGGTCTTCGGCTTGAAATGATTTGAACCTCATGCCTTTTGGCGCGCGAAAAACAACCTGTATCAACGCTATCGTGCAGCTCCACAGGGCTGAACCCAATGGTTGATTCGGTCGATACCCTTCGGGTACGCTTCGTTTGCGATCTACTGTGCCGCACTCACGTGGCTGCTTCTGCGGTTCTATGGCAAGCATCCGACTCTGATTGCAGGTTTACGGTTCGGGGCAATCGCTGGGCTCGTCTACGGAGCTGGTTCCGTGTGGAAGGAAAAATTACTTGAACCAATCTGCGAGGCAGTCGGTTGACCGATGTTCGCGTATTCTACGCGCGACGAAATTTCCTGGTTTTGGCTATCGGTAAGTTGTCGAAGATATTGGTGGCCAGGGACGGAATCGAACCGCCGACGCCGGCCTTTTCAGGGCCGCTTACCGAATCGCCGAAGTGGTTTAGAATCAACCGATGTCACTGAACCTAAAGCGCTTTTGCGAATGACTCTTTTGGGATACTCTAGGACTATTTGGGCCGCTTTAGCGTCTTCGATGTATGCGTATTGTACGCGCGGCCGTCGACCCTCGACTTCCGCACCTCCAGAACTGGGCAAGCCCCAAATCACCCCTGACTTTGACCTCAAACGTCGCGCAGTGAAGCTGGAAAAAAATTGCAAGATAAAATATCGGGGCCGCGTAAACCCCTGAAACGAACGGAGCGCATAACAAAGCCTTGCAGCTGACGGCGCGATAGCATGTCTCTCAAATAGTTTCTTTCTGCTCAGGTTGAATGCTGTTCGCGCGCCGCAGCTGAAGGCCATCGTTAGATGTCTTGTAGCCGTTAGTTCCGAACTAGCTCATGATTATTCGAAAAGAAGTGCTTGGAAAACAGGTGCAATTTGGAGGGGAAGAACACCGCGGATGGCTTCCTTCCAATTCTTCGTGGCCCAAGCCCACTCCCCTAGAGAATCTTGTGCTCGATGTCCGGATTCTTGAAGGTGATGAAGGGTTCATTCTTGAGTGGCAATCTCCAAACACAGACGATGGCAATGATTCCTGGCACGCGACCCTTGAAGATGCAGAGAGTCAGGCCAAGGTCTGTTTTGGAATTGAAAGATCGGAATGGCGCGATTCCGATCGCGACATCTAACAAGCGCTTGCAGCGGACTCGCTTGAAGCTCGCGTTAGTAGTCATTTGATCTTAAGCTTGAGTGAGTTCGCTCGCCGCTGAAGCGCATCGTTCGGCTTTTATCGATTTATGTGCCGAAAGCCCCGAAAGGATAAAAAGGAGAAAGAATTATGAAGAGAACCACTTTGTTTATTTTGACGGCCATCGCGGCTGTTTTCTTTGCCGCCTGCGGGGCACCGGCGGGTAACACACCGGCAAATAACGCAAACGCCAATGCGGCCAAGCCAACCGCGGCTGCGCCAACCGCGGATGCACTTCTTGCTCTCGATAAGCAGGCGAATGAGGCATATTTCAAGGGTGACG
>DATEUF010000348.1:0-64493 GCA_035283325.1 Pyrinomonadaceae bacterium
GACCTCATGACACCCCGTCGAGCTTTAAACCAGTAGGGATTATGCGGCTCAACTCGCCACCCCCAATGGTCCATTGTGCTGCTTTTGTGAAAGCATTTTGGATTAAAAATGAGCGGTCAGTTCGGAGATTGATTCAAGGTAGAGGTCCGGATTCGCACCCTGCAGTCTCCAACTCGTCGGGTAAGTGCTGCGCACACCCACTGTCAGAACGCATGCGTTCTTACCCATAGCAATGTCTTCCGGGCTATCGCCGACGTAGCATGCGCGCTCGCGTACCTCATCCAGCAAACGAAGCGCAGTATCCAGCCCTTCGGGATCTGGTTTCTTCTTGACCATCTGTTCATTGCAAACAACGGCCTGAAATAGCGGGCCCAATTCCGTTTGGGTTAACTCGCGTGAAACGCGACAGTCGTTCCCGCTGGTCACCAGCCCTAACCGATAGCCCTTGCGCTGAAGCTCGCTGAGGGTTTCGCGCGCGCCGGTTACGAGCCTGGATGTTTGCTCTCCGTATTGTTCAATCCAAAGCTTATCCGCGCGCTCCCACTTCTCTCGCGGCACGCCCATAGCTTCGTACATTGAGTACCAGTTTGGTGAATACGTCGCTTCATAAACCTCTTGGTTAAACTCTATTCCCAGCAAAGCAAAACTTTTCTGAAATGCCTGCAACCCAAGCTGGGCGGAGTCAATAAGGGTTCCATCCCAATCGAAAAGCAGAGTGGAAACTTCTTTGATCCTGGCCTTCATAATCGCTGCAAAAGGCAATCGGTGGAAAATTGCAGTCAGGAAGAAGGGTTGCTTGCACCCGCCGCTACGGAACCATCAACCTCAAGATCAGCGGGTGCAAGCAACCCTTCCTGACTGCAATTTAACCCAGCTTTCAGTGAGGCATCCGGGCGGTTGACATGACGGTACAGAATGTCCCGTTGCTGGGGAATAAACCCCGCTTCCTGAATCAGATACCTGAGTTCACGTTCATTAGCTCGATTGTGTGCGCCGGCAGCGGAAACTACGTTCTCTTCAATCATGATCGAGCCCATGTCATTCGCGCCAAAGCGTAGGGCCACCTGGCCCAATCTGAGACCCTGGGTCAACCAGGACGACTGAAAGTTGTCGACGTTATCCAGGAATAACCGGGAGACGGAAAGCATCATAAGATAGTCGATGCCCGTGGGTTCCTCCTTGATGCGCCGGCCCAGGGCTGTGTTCTCCCGTTGAAAAGTCCACGGTATAAAGGCCGTGAATCCGCCTGTTTCATCCTGGAGATTACGAATGCGCTCAAGATGACGAACCCGGTGAACAATTGAGTCCCCAATGCCAAACATCATTGTGGCTGTGGATCTAAGTCCCACACGGTGAGCCGCTCGCATAACTGCCAACCACTCATCGGTTGTGCATTTGGTAGACACGCGCTTGCGTACCTCGTCGTCAAGAATTTCAGCGCCGCCCCCCGGCAAGCTATACAGGCCGGCAGTCTTCAGCCGGCCCATGATGGTCTCGTAGTCTAAATTGGAAATCAGATGAATGTTGTGTATCTCGGGAGGCGAGAAGCAGTGTAGCTGAAAGTCAGGGTACTTGGCCTTTAGGGCGCGCAAAAGATCTTCATACCACTCGATTCCGAAATCGGGATGCAGCCCGCCTTGCATCAGTACGCCTGTGCCGCCCAGAGTGATCGTTTCGTCAATCTTACGGCAAATCTCCTCGAACGTTCTCACATACGTGTCGGGCGCACCCGGGCGCCGGTAGAACGCACAGAAGGTACAGACTACATTGCAAACATTCGTGTAGTTTATGTTTCGATCAATGATGTAGGTGACAATATTATCCGGATGACGGTCGTGGCGGACCTCATCAGCGGCGGCGCCAATACGCGCGACCTCGTAGGATTGAAGCAGAAACGCACACTCATCCGCTGTCATCCGCGTTCCAGAGCGAACACGATCAAGAATTGCCTGAGTATCAGCGGCTAAACTCATGTTTACTCGAATACTATGCTATACGTTTAACGATTTCAAAGGCTTCACGGTTGCAATCAACCCATGCTTTTGCGCAAGCCGGTAATAGAGATCGAGACCCGCCCGCATCTCATCATCCAGGTAAAAGCTAATATTTTCCTGCAGATACACCCTCAACTCGTTCCGTGGCAATCCCAACCTGGGTTGATAAAAATCGAGGATTTCTTCGATTCGGGCCAAACCCTCATCCCGAGCGCTGCGAAAATCAATTTTTGCCGTCTGCAAGGCAGATTTCCCGCGCGTCATCCACATGGCAAAGACAAAGCCCAGCCCCGTGTATTTGCGCCATAAGGCAGCCAGATCGAAGATTTCCAGACCTTGACGGCGAAAAGACATAGCTGGATCCCCGATAATCAGTGCTGCATCATTTTCACGCAACATAATTTCAACATCCGGACGTGATGTGGTCCATTGAGGCTCAGTATCCATGAACTCGCGGAACAATATCTTCACCAGAGTCGCTGATGTCCGCGACGACTCATCAAGTGCAACCTTCTGAACCTCCCTCAGATCATTTAGTCGCGAGACTAAAACCACGCTTCTGACTCTTTGCTTTGAACCAACACAAACGTCGTCTACCACTCTAAGATCTATCTGACGTTGATACTCGATTACGGGAACCAAAGCGACATCTGCCTGACCATGCAATAGCGCCTCAGCGCAGCCGGCCGGAGTGGCATCCACAAGCTCCACTTCGGACTCTCCGCTCGCGCGCACAAACCTCCAAATCAATGGAGCTGTGTTCAGGTAGCTGGAAGCGGCCACTCGAGGTTTGATTGACGAAAGAATGTGAATAGGATTCCTCGATAGCTTGAAATAACGCGCGATGCTAGCGCAACCAGGTCTGGGTCGCAAGCTGAAGCAACTTCCGTCTGGTGTAGTGAAGCGCGTTGACAGTCTTCTTTGGGGGCCATAGTATTTCCTCGCCTAAGACCAGACAATTCCAATGCTCATTTACGATGTTAGCGTGCCGATTGCCATTGATACTCCAACGTACCCGGGAGATCCAGGAATCGAGATTACACAATGGTTGTCGCTTGCTAAGGGCGACCCTGCCAATGTCTCTCTGCTGCATTTCGGCGCCCACTCGGCAACTCACGTGGACGCTCCCGCTCACTTCATTGAAGGTGGCACTCGGGCTGATTCGCTACCCATGGATATCCTGATTGGCGAGGCGGAAGTGGTAGAAGTACCCGATGAAAAGCGCTCCCTCGACAACAGTGTCGTTGCCAGGATCGCTTCCGGCACGCGCCGCGTTCTGTTCAAAACGCGCAACTCTGATTTCTGGAACGACCACTCTCCACACTTTCGCTCTGACTACACCTACATCGAACCTGGTGGGGCTCGGGCGCTCGTAGAACGAGGTCTTAGATTGGTCGGTATCGACTACCTTTCCGTTGAGCGATTCAAACCCGAAACATTCGACACCCATCACATCCTGTTAGCCGGTGGAGTGGTAATAATTGAAGGCCTGAACCTGAGCGACGTGCCGCCAGGCAATTATGAATTGATCTGTTTGCCACTTAAGATTGCCTCCGGCAGCGGGGATGGCGCACCTGCCCGCGTAATTTTGCGGGCTTCAAAGCGAGAATCCAATTAGCCGTGAAGAACAGTTCGCAGTACCGGGAGCGAGTCTACAAAATTGTTCGCAGAATCCCGTCCGGCCGGGTAATGACCTACGGCCAATTGGCGGAGATCCTGGGCGATGGCTATACACCTAGAACCGTGGGTTTTGTCATGCACGGGGCCGGTGACGGTACACCATGGCACAGAGTGATCAACGCCCAGGGGGCCTGCTCGACCATACGGCTGGCTCTGCCACATGACAAACAGCAACGCCTGCTCGAGGCTGAGGGTGTAAAGTTTAATAAATCGGGTCACTGTGCTCTCAAGGAGTATCTCTGGATTCCCGACGAGAGCCAACCGCGCCGACGTGCACGTAAGACCAGCCTTTTCAAGACAAAGGAAAATTTATGAACCCTGAACCGATGGAGCTTCGCACTCCCTACGCTGTAAGCCCTCCTCGCTATTCGGTCTCTCACCAGATGGTCACCACTGCGTTCGAGTTACCAAACCATCGAATTGTGCAGAACCTGGGCGTGGTGCGTGGAATAGTTGTGCGTTCCCGTAATATTTTTGCCACCATTGGCGCCCAGTTTCAGACGATTGTCGGAGGCAACATTACGGTCTGGACGAAGCTGTGTGAGCAGACCCGTGCCGATGCTTTCGATATCATGATTCAGCACGCGAGCGAGGTCGGAGCCAACGCCGTTGTAGGCGCTCGCTACGACACAACTGAAATTTCGGCCGGCGTGACGGAAGTTCTCGCTTATGGCACCGCGGTAATTGTCCAACCAAACGAGTCTGGGGACAGCTATCGCTCATGAAAGACGGAAAGCTCAATTCCGCTCAGCGCAAGCATATCCAAACTCTGCTAAGGACCGTCCGTTTTGCCAGACTAATCGGCATTGAGCTTGATCGCATTGACTATGGCTCCGCGGAGTTATTCCTGGACGTACGGGATGAACTAAGGCAAAACAAGGGCGTCGTCCACGGCGGCGCCATCGCCTCGCTAATTGATACCGCCACCGCTTTTGCCGCGATTACGGTCATTGGCGCCTCAGAGCGGCTGTCAACCGTAGACCTGACAATAAAGTATCTCCATCCATTGAAGGCCGGCAGAGCGGCTGCGTCCGCCAAAGTAATCAAGACTGGACGCCGCCTTTTGACCATCTCCGCAGAGGTCGTTGACGAGGCAGGAACTCTAATAGCCACAGCACTTAGCACCTACATCAAAGCCTAAATCAGCAGCCCGTTTCAAGGCACATTT
This sequence comes from Pyrinomonadaceae bacterium, assembly GCA_035283325.1. Classification (GTDB taxonomy): domain Bacteria; phylum Acidobacteriota; class Blastocatellia; order Pyrinomonadales; family Pyrinomonadaceae; genus PSRF01. The sequence goes on from DATEUF010000348.1 coordinate 4,843, forward strand.
CTCGTGGACAGCTCTCGTTAATCCGTGTAAAATGTTGTTGGCCTTCCGGTTGGCACTCAGTACCTGGGTGCACGCCTCGCAACAAAGTCTGCTTCGACAGGTCCACTTCCCGGTTTAATCGAAGCCGCGCATGTATTCCCTGTATCATCTACTCCTGGCTCAGCACCCACGTCAGCTAACCGCAGTGCGCTGCGCAGAGTCGACCATTGCCCAATTGCATCGCTCCTTTGAAGATGTCGTTCTGGAAAACAATCTTCCGGCGCTGGTAATCGAGAGTCTGCCAACTTCGGCGCAACGCTCTCCAAGGGAAATCGCTCGCCTCAACGAGTTAGATGAAACTGCCCGAAGTCTCTTTCTTCTTGTTGATTCTGATGACAGTCTCCTGCTCAGCCGTGGCAAACAGAAGACTAACGCGATCGTACTGGAACGAACCGATCAAGAAAAGGCTTGCGAACGGTTCGTGGTAATCGCTGACTCCCGCTTCTCCGCCCTGCTCGCCTCAATCCATTCCGACGATGAAGTCTCAGAAACGCCTGGCGATTTGGTGGTCTGGACCTTCGAACCCGATGTCGTCTACTCGGCGTTGGAGTATTTGATGGCGCGGGTCACCGCTGAACATCCCTTCCACGCCAGCGCTTTCTCCAGCGCCGTGCGAGTCTCCATGCCCAAGGCGACCTCACTCCAACTCACGCTGGGGGTGATGACCAAACTCGCACGCTTGCTACAAGAGCAGGCTGAACGCGAGATAGCTGTAAATCGCATCGCTACCGCAATCCGAAACTCGCTGGAGATCGACAGCGTCTTACAGACGGCGGCCAACGAAGTGGGGCGCTCGCTCAACGTAAGAAGCTGTGTAGTTTGCGTTGAAGGGTCACTGGTAGGCGAGCCAATGACCAAATCTTACTTTCATCCGAACGTGGACCTTGATGAGACTGCCAGCGAGGAACTATTTGCTGAGATAGCTGCTTTGAGTGTTGATTTGTCAACGTCTCCCCAGAAACTGGTACTCGATGGAGACGACGCGCAGGAGCTCGCCGTTCACGCTCATGCGGTAGTCCCACTGATCTACAAAGGAAGCTTCCTTGGCCTCTTGTTTGTCCAGTCTGACGACTGCTCGCGAGTTTGGGCTGATAACGAACTGCTGCTGCTGCACACGGTCGCTGATCAGCTCGCAGTTGCCGTAAATCAAGCGCACATGTTCGCGCAGATGCAACAACAAGCCTTAACCGATGGCTTGACAGGTTGCTATAACCGCCGCCAGTTTGAATTGCAACTCGAGCGCGATCTTCATCTTGCCACCCGCAATCGACAGCCTTTATCGCTCATAATTCTTGATTTGGACAACTTTAAGGACATCAACGACCGCGCAGGCCACGAGATCGGAGACTTGGCTTTGCGGTTGCTCGCCGATAGTCTACGAGCAGAACTTAGGGCCGTAGATACTGCCGCTCGCTACGGTGGCGACGAGTTCATCGTTATCCTGCCCCAGGCTAATACCGAAGGGGCGATGATTGTTGCCGAACGGTTGCGCGCTCGTATTGAACAGACGGAAGTACCGGGTTTTGGTCCCGTCACTGCCTCATTTGGACTTGCAACGTTTCCGGCCCACGCCTCCTCACGAGACACCCTCGTGGTGGCTGCGGATCGCGCACTTTACAACTCCAAGCACTCCGGCAGAAACCGCGTCAGTATGCCACCCGACGATAACAACGAAGGCGCAGTTGATGATTCATTTCCGGAATCGTTTATTGATGCAATCCAGCAACTGTAAGGCAAATTCTCTCCCAAATCCTACCATCAACACCACCTCAATTTTGCCTCACTCGCCACAGCGATTTGGCGTCTCGACATAAAATCGCGCATCATAACGGCTCGCGGCTCTAACACGAAACAGCGCAAGCTCTGGTGTTCTGCCACCCGTTATGAACGATCTACGCAAGTTTGCCCGCTATTTTCGTCCCTACAAGGTCTCGTTAATTGTCGGAATTTTTTGCATCCTCGCGGGAGTCATCTTCAATCTTTATATCCCGCTGATCGTCGGTCAGGCAGTCGACGAAAATTGGTCTGCAGTCTCGTGGCCAAGACTCACCATATCCGCGCTAAAGGTGTTGGGGGCCAGCGTCGTCAGTGGCACCTTCTTATTTCTGCAACGCCGCATCCTGATCGGCATGTCGCGCCACATCGAATACGATCTGCGGCAGGCCTTCTACCGCCATCTGGTCGATCAGCCGCAGTCCTTTTTCCATGAACATCGGATTGGCGATTTGATGGCGCGTGCGACCAATGATCTGTCCGCAGTGCGCCAACTGGCGGGACCGATGATCATGTACACATTGCAAACGGTGTTTGTAGTGGTCATCGTGCTGCCGCTGATGTTGGTAATTAACTGGCGGCTAACGCTATTGCTATTGGTAACGATGCCTTTGGTCTCCTTAACGGTCAAATTCTTCGGCCAGCAGGTGCATGTGCGCTTTGAAAAGATCCAGGAGTTCTTCGCTCAGATCACAGCGCGGACACAGGAAAATTTCACGGGAGTGCGCGTGGTTCGCGCCTACGCCCAGGAAGGCGCCGAGATCGAAGCTTTCAACAAACTCAATCGCGAATACGCTGAGCGCAATTTGAGTTTGGTCAGAATCGATGCCCTGATGCGACCCTTGATGCAGTTCTTAATCGGCATAGGGTTTATTCTCATTATCTGGCAAGGCGTGCCCCTGGCTGTTCGTGGCGAGATATCCGTTGGCGACTTCACTGTTTTCAATCTGTATCTCGCAAGGCTTATCTGGCCGCTGATCGCCCTCGGTTATGTTGTCAATCTTTACCAACGAGGCACGGCCAGTCTCAAGCGAATGAACCTAATATTTGGGATAGAACCGGCTATAGCAGATGAGGACAATGTTCAACAAAAGCCGCCGATTGTAGGGCAGATAGAGTTTCGCAATCTCACCTATCGCTATCGCGCTAACGATGAGCCTGTATTGCGGGAAATAAACCTCGTTATCGCACCCGGCGAAACCGTTGCGTTTGTAGGGAGAACCGGAAGCGGCAAGTCAACGTTAGTAAATCTGGTTCCGAGAGTAATCGAGGCGCCCCCCGATACAGTTTTTATAGATGGCATTTCGGTCCGCGAGTACCCGCTGGCGCAGCTCCGCTCCGGCATCGGATATGTCCCTCAAGAGACTTTTCTCTTCAGTGACACGCTGGCTGAGAATATTGCATTTGGCGTGGAGAATGGCCAACGGTCCCGGATTGAGTGGGCAGCCGAAGTTGCCGGCCTTACTGAGGATGTCAGCGAATTTCCCATGGGCTTTGAGACTCTAGTGGGCGAGCGGGGTATCACGCTCTCGGGGGGCCAGAAACAGAGAACGGCGATTGCCCGGGCTATCTTGCGGGAACCCAAGATTCTAATACTTGACGACTCCTTGTCTGCCGTCGATACCTACACTGAAGAGAAGATCTTGAGTGAGTTGAGACACGTGATGCGCAATCGAACCAGCCTAATTGTTTCACACCGGATCTCGACAGTTCGCGATGCCGATCGAATATGTGTGCTCGACGAAGGCCGGATCATTGAGCAAGGAACCCACGAGGAACTGCTAGCTCTTGATGGTGAATACGCGCTGTTGTACGAACGTCAATTGCTCGAAGAGGAATTGGCAGCAACCTGATCAGGAAAACGTCCCAAGAAAATGTCCACGGCTGTTAAGCAATTTCACGAAGAAGAAGCTATAGGTAAGACCTACGATTTCCAGGTCACTCGCAGGCTACTCCGTTATCTCAAGCCTTACAAACGTTTGTTGGTGCCGGCTCTTGCGCTCACGCTCTCCCTTAACCTGCTGGGCGTGTTGCAGCCCAAATTTACACAGTATGCGATCGACTGGTACATCCTGCCCGGAAAGGCTGAAGGCGTCATTCTCCTGGTTGCGCTCTTTGTCGGCGTGCAGGTGTTGCGCCTTATCTTCTCCTACTTGCAGACCGTCTTGCTGAATACGGTGGGCCAGTATGTGATGTTCGACTTGCGGCGGGAGCTTTATCAAAAGCTTCAGCATCAGGAGGTAGCTTATTACGACAAGAATCCCGTAGGCCGCATAATGACGCGTTTGACTACGGACGTTGATGCGCTTAACGAACTGTTCACGCAGGGCATGATAGACGTGCTCGGTGACGTCGTGATGATCTTTGCGATCATCGGCGTGATGTTGTGGATGGATGTTCGCCTTACCCTGGTGACACTGCTGACCGTCCCGATGCTGTTTGCCGCCACAACCTGGTTTCGTAAGGGCGCCCGTCGCGGCTACGACATGGTAAGAACCAGAATCGCGCGCATCAACGCTTTCCTGCAAGAGCACTTCGCCGGCGCTCAAACAGTCCAGATATTCAATGCCGAACATAAGTCTCTTGAGAAATTTCGCCGAATTAACGAAGACTACCGAAATGCCAATATCGAAACCATATTCTTCTATGCAGTCTTCTTCCCACTGGTTGATCTGATTGGGGCCATTGGCATCGCGTTAATCATCTGGTATGGCGGCTATAGAGTGATGCAAAACACACCAGGCCACTCTGTGCTGACCCTGGGTGCACTGGTCGCGTTCATTCAGTATTCGGGGTTTTTGTTTCAACCGATCCGCGATATTTCCGATAAGTACAACGTTCTGCAAGCGGCCGTGGTTGCCTCGCATCGCATCTTCAAGACTTTGGATCTGCCGATAGCGATCACTACCCCAGAAAATCCCTTGCGGAAGGGGCGTGCCCAGGGCTACATCGAATTTCAAAACGTCTGGTTCGCCTACAAGGAGGAGGAGTGGGTACTGAAGGACGTTTCCTTTACTGTCAGGCCCGGTCAATCCATTGCGTTGGTGGGGCACACCGGGTCAGGCAAAACGACCATTACGAACCTCCTAATGCGTTTTTATGACGTGCAGCACGGACGCATTCTGCTCGATGGGATTGACATTCGTGATTGGGAGCTACAGAGTCTGCGCCAGAATTTTGCCGTTGTCCTTCAGGATATTTTTCTTTTCAGCGGCACGATTGAGGGCAATATACGCCTCGGACGGGATGACATCTCCGACGAACGAGTCCGTTGGGCCGCGCACGAAGTGCACGCGGATCGGTTTATCGAACGCCTAAAAGGCAACTATCAGGCGGAAGTGCGGGAACGTGGGGCTGGTCTTTCAGTCGGCCAAAAGCAGCTGATCTCGTTTGCCCGGGCGCTTGCGTTCGATCCCGCCCTGCTGATCCTCGACGAAGCTACTAGTTCCATAGATACGGAGACAGAGCAACTAATTCAACAGGCCATTGAGCGGGTGATGCGCGACCGCACTTCCATTGTTGTAGCTCATCGTCTCTCCACGGTGCAACGGGCAAACCAGATCATCGTTTTACATCACGGTGAGATTCGCGAACAAGGCACCCATCAGGTACTTCTCACGCAACGAGGTCTCTACTGGAAACTCTACAAACTACAATATTCTGACACTTCCAGACCAACACTGATGAGGCCTGAGCCGGAGGAAGAGACGATACGGCCAATTGCAAGCCGCATGCAGTTTAGCGAGTAGGCTTACCCCCCGAGTATTAGCAGTGGATTGTAACGCAAACTGTTAGTCTGCGGTGCACTCGCAAACTAACAGTTTGCGTTACATAAACAAAGATGCAAAGGGAAAACTTATGACGCCGACTGACGGTGCAAGACTCTGCTCAATCCTGATTGTCATCCTGGCATGTTACCTCGCGACGCCTACGGCTGAACTGAAGAACCTCAAGGAGGCCAACAACGTGCGATTCGCGATCTCGTTTCCAGCTGAGAGCAGCAAAGTCCCCCTGGATGGGCGAGTGCTGCTAATTCTTTCGACTGACAATTCGAAAGAGCCGCGATTTCAGATCAATGAAGACCTGAGCACGCAACAGATCTTTGGTGTCGATGTCGACGGTTTGAAGCCGGGCCAGGAGGCGATTGTCGATGCTGGGGCCTTTGGTTATCCGCTTAGAAGTCTTTCACAAGTTCCGCCAGGAGAGTACTGGGTCCAGGCCGTTCTCCATCGTTATGAGACGTTTCGCCGCAGCGATGGGCATACCGTGAAGTTGCCAATGGACCGTGGCGAAGGACAACAGTGGAGCCTCGCGCCAGGAAATCTTTACAGCACCCCACAAACCCTAAAGGTTGATCCCACTCAGGCGCAGACTATCAAAATCAATCTGGACAAAACGATCTCGCCTATTGAACCGCCCAAAGATACGAAATACGTCAAGCACGTAAGAATCCAAAGCAAGCTCTTGAGTGATTTCTGGGGTCGCCCAATGTACCTGGGCGCTCACGTGCTTCTGCCCGAAGGCTTTGAAACACACCCTGAGGCCCGATATCCGCTGGTGATTTTTCACGGTCACTTTCCGGCCGACTTTGACGGGTTCCGCGAACAGCCCCCCGATCCCAATTTGAAGCCGGAATATAGTGACCGCTTTCACCTCGAGGGTTACAACCGCATTGTTCAGGAGCACGCCTACAAATTTTTCCAGGATTGGACCGGGCCAAACTTTCCGCGATTCATCATCATCGAGATCCAGCACGCCAATCCCTATTACGATGACTCCTATGCCGTCAATTCGGCTAATCTGGGCCCTTATGGCGATGCAATCACGTATGAACTGATACCGCACATCGAAAAGCATTTTCGGGCTATCGGCAAGGGCTGGGCTCGCTTCCTTTATGGTGGTTCGACCGGTGGATGGGAGGCTTTGGCGGCGCAAGTATTCTATCCAAACGAGTACAACGGGTGCTGGGCCGCTTGTCCGGATCCGATAGATTTTCGCGCCTACACGGTCGTTAACATCTATGAGCATGAGAATGCCTACTATGCGGATGCTCGCTGGAAGCGTGTGCCTCGGCCGGGTAAGCGCAACTACTTAGGCGAGCTCGCCGCCACGGTAGAAGACTTGAACTTTATGGAACTCGCCCTGGGCACAAATAGCCGCTCGGGCGGGCAGTGGGATATCTGGCAAGCGGTGTACTCACCCGTAGGGGAGGATGGATATCCGAAACCGATTTGGGACAAGCTAACCGGAAAGATTGATCGCCGAGTGGCCGAGTACTGGCGCGAACATTACGATCTTGGTTACATCCTTCGTAGAGACTGGAACAAGATTGGGCCAAGCCTGGAAGGTAAGATTCATATCTACGTCGGTGAGGCTGACAATTACTTCCTGAATAATGCAGTCTACCTGGTTGATGATTTCCTCAAGACGACGAAAAATCCAGCATATGGAGGAGAGGTGGATTACGAGCCTCGTGCAGAGCACTGCTGGAATGGCGACCATACTCGACCTAACGCCACGTCGAGACTGCGCTATCACCAATTTTACGCGCCTAAGATTGTGGAGCGGATTCTCAAGAGCGCGCCGGCGGGTAGTGACTTAACGAGCTGGCGTTACTAACCTACCCAATCACTCGTTTGCGCGTGCGCGAGGTTTCGCAGGAACCAGACCCTCGAGGGTCTTCAGTATTTGCAGGTAGACTTGAGTTTCTCGGGGAATCAGTGTGCGCCAATCGGAACCCCCGCGCCGAATGTATGACGAAAGTCTAGCTGCGTTGGAATTGTATCCGGCGGCGAGCAACTCTGCCTGAGTGGCAAGCTTTTCATTCAGCGCGTACTGGACATCTTCACTCTGTGCCAGGTCGTTCCAGGTGTCCTGCATGTAGAGAAGCATCGCCTGCAAGGCGTTACCATGATTCCTCATTCCCGTAACAAAATCCGGCGTTAGCCCAACCCCCGGATGCCGTTGTCTCATCAGATTGTAAGCCCAGGGAATCATCTGGACCATTCCCCCAGCGCCAGCAAAACTAACGGAGTATCGATAGGTGTCCAATTCATTCAAGGCATAGAGGGAATAGATCTCATCAAACAGCGCGAGCCGGTTTTCAAGACGGAAGCGGTCGTGATCCACATGCTCCACCAGACAGAGACGTTCGGCGACATCGACAATTTGCGGCGAGATAGTCACGCCCTTTTCACTTAGACGCTTGGCCGCCAGATCAACCATTGTGCGCACATAGGCCCGTCCAGCGCGTGCCAGCTCCGGCGTCAATATTGCCGGGTGTGCTGAAGTGTAGTAAGCCATCTCACGAAATACGCCTCGCTTCTCGATGGGAAATTCGACTACGAGCGGCACAAAACTGTCTCCAGTGCCATCGCGAATATCCACTGCCGTGTTGACTCCGTTGGCTCGCACGACACGAAGGTTAAGCTGGGCACCAAGTGAGCTAGTTAGAGTAAGCTCCGCGCCCTTTGTCAGGAAGGTCTTTTTAGGAACTGTAAGCAGGTGCATCCTCGTGTTGACGCGATCCAGTGCAGCGAGCGTAACAAACTCGATAGAAGGAGAGGTCATGGCCGTCTGCAGGGGCTTGGATTTTAGCAACCGCTCGGCTTCGGCAATTCGGGCGCGAACCCAGGGTGGAGACAATTGGCGGACACCGGCTGCCGGCAGGTCCGCGAACCGTTCGTCATCCACAGCAGCTTCAGTTCCGGCCACGCGCGTTGAGCCGCTGCGTTGCTCTTCCGAACTGGTGCTCGATCTCTCAAACACTTGCAAGTCAGCTGCGGGCTGCGAGGCCCCCGAGACCTTTCGCGGCCTGCTATCGCGCATGTCAGTTGAATTCTGAGCCTGCACCTGATTAACAGAACAGGCGATGGACAGGAGAACAAGTAGTCGGATAAGTGCGCCGTTTTTCATAGGAATCTCGCTCGGGTCGTCTCGCCGGGAGGCAGCGAGTGTCGCTTAGATTCGCTGATGCCGTTGGCAGTTGTCAACACATTTTTGATTCTTCGGGGCAGCTTGTATACTCGAAGGACCGCATTGCTCAAGTCTCCATAAAAACCGAAAGGAACTTCTGATGTCTTTTTCCCGAAGCCTCATAGCTGTGGCCGCGTTTTCTCTCATTATTACTGCTCTGTTAACGTTTGGCGGCTTTCCTGCCGCCCAGGCGCAGAATTCGACCTCCAGTGGAACACAGAACATGATTAAGCCAATCAAGTATCCATCAGCCCGAAAGAGTGATCAGACCGACGATTACCACGGTGTAACCGTTGCTGACCCGTATCGTTGGTTGGAGGACCTTGATTCCGCGGAAACGAGCGCCTGGGTCGAGGCTGAAAACCGGTTATCAGTTGGCTTTCTAAACGAGATTCCTGAGCGAGCAAAAATAAAGGAGCGTCTTACCAAACTCTGGAACTATGAGAAATACGGTGTTCCGTTCAAGGAAGGCAATCGGTACTTCTACACGCGCAACAGCGGTCTGCAGAATCAGAGCGTTCTCTACACCGTAACCGCAATTGACGGAAAGCCCACTCTGTTGCTGGATCCTAACACCCTCTCAACGGATGGCACAGTAGCGCTGTCAGGGCTCGCTGTCAGCAATGATGGCAAGATAATGGCTTATAGTCTCTCTGCGTCGGGCTCGGACTGGCAGGAATGGAAGGTGCGCGACGTGAGCACCGGAAAAGATCTGAGCGACAATCTGAAGTGGGTAAAATTTTCGGGAGCTTCGTGGACTCCTGACGGCAAGGGCTTCTTCTACAGCCGCTATGATGAACCAAAGGGGGAGACCCTCAAGGGAACAAACTATTTTCAGAAACTCTACTATCACAATCTCGGTACACCGCAATCAGAGGACGTACTGATCTACGAGCGCCCCGATCAGAAAGAATGGCTCTTTAGCGGTCAGGTCACTGAGGACGGCAACTATCTGATTATCACCGTCAGTGAAGGCACGGATGTAAAAACGCGAGTCTATTACAAAGATCTGCGGTCCAAACAAGCGCCAGTGGTTAAGTTGCTAGACGAGTTCGATGCTGCTTACTACTTCATTGGTAATGATGGTCCAACATTCTGGTTTCAGACGGATTTTGAAGCGCCACGGGGAAAAATAATCGCCATTGATACTACGAAAGCAGATCGCGACCGCTGGCAGGTGCTGGTGCCGGAGCAAAAGGAGACGCTTCAGAGCGCGAATATAATTAACCACATGTTTGTGGCGAATTATCTAAGGGATGCCTACACACAGGTCAGAATCTATGAAAGCGGGGGAAAACTGGTTCGTGAGGTGGAGTTTCCCGGCATGGGAACCGCTGCGGGCTTTACTGGCAAGGCGCGGGATAAAGAGACCTTCTACGCCTTCACCAGTTTCACATTACCAACCACGATCTATCGTTACGACATGGTTAGCGGCAAGAGCACAGTGTTTCGCCAGCCCCGGGTCGACCTCAATCCAAGTGAATATGAGACAAGGCAGGTGTTTTACACGAGCAAAGATGGCACTAAGGTGCCGATGTTCATCACCCACAAGAAAGGAATAAAACTTGACGGCAACAACCCAACCTACCTTTACGGCTACGGTGGTTTCAATATCTCTCTGACGCCGGCATTTTCAGTGGGCAATCTGGTTTGGATGGAGACGGGAGGAATCTACGCGCAACCAAATCTGCGCGGCGGCGGCGAATACGGGGAAGATTGGCATCGGGGCGGCATGAAGTCAAAGAAACAGAACGTGTTTGATGACTTTATTGCAGCTGCTGAGTGGTTGATTGCAAATAAATATACTTCGACACCGCGACTCGCCATTGGTGGCGGTAGCAATGGGGGCTTGCTTGTCGGAGCGGCCATGACCCAGCGACCCGATCTCTTTGGCGCCGCCGTCCCGGAAGTGGGAGTAATGGATATGCTACGTTTTCAGAAGTTCACAATAGGCTGGGCCTGGGTCTCAGATTATGGCTCGTCCGATAACGCAGAAGAGTTTAAAGTGCTGCATTTCTACTCACCGCTACACAACATCAAACCGGGCACTGCCTATCCTGCCACGCTCGTGACCACAGCGGATCACGACGATCGCGTTTGGCCAGGGCACAGCTTCAAGTTTGCTGCGGCCCTGCAGGAGGCGCAGGGAGGAAGTGCGCCCATTTTGATTCGCGTTGAAACCAAAGCAGGACATGGCGCCGGTAAGCCGACCTCGAAAATTATCGAAGCAATAGCCGACCGCTGGGCTTTCCTGATGCGTGTACTCAGGGAACACGCTGAGCAAGTCTAGTGTTCCTCCATTGGCCTTACAGTGATCTTGTTCGTGTCGTTTCGTGTGCTTTCGTGGATCGCCTTGTGCGCGAAATACAATCCACTAAATGACACGAACAATCGCTAACGAAAGGCTTTTTGGGTCTGAAGACAATCCTTGTAAAGCTTTTTCGATGCGCTACATCAGCACCCTTGAGCTGCCGGGTCCTCGAATTACTGAGACCAAGAAGTCGGTTGACGTACCCAGCGGTGTTTTCGGAGTTGCTCATGCAACTCTTTGGGTAACGGCCCGGCGTCACTGGCCCTGATATTTGAGCTGACGTGTCTTAACTTCCGCATGCCCGGTATGATTGTGCTTACTGCAGGATTCTTGAGAATGAACCGTAACGCCATTTCCGGCATCGTGATCTCTTCCTCACCTGCATGATCACGATTCCACTCACGCAACAGCTTCTTCAGTGCATCTGCACGCTCCACGCTCTGTGCGAGATTCTCAGGAACGAAATAAGTATTGCGCCAGTCTCCCTCCGGCCAGGTGCTCTCTTTAGTCAAAGTCCCCGTGAGCGATCCTTCATCAAACGGCACTCGAGCAATCACCGCCACCCTCATCTCTTCACAAGCGGGGAAGAGCTCATCTTCGGGATTCTGATCGAAGATGTTGTAGATTACCTGAACGCTGTCAATCTGTCCGGTCTTGACTGCCTGAACACCATTCCACGGCTCCCACCGATTGATACTGATTCCTATGGCTCGTAGCAAGCCCTGGCTGCGCAGATCATCGAGTCTATAAAACCACCGATCATCTCTTAACCAGTTGTCGTTCCAGGTGTGAAACTGCATTAGGTCGAGGTGATCCAGCCGGACATTCTCAAGGCTTCGGTGCACATATTCTTCCACATGGTCTGGTGGATAAGATTCCTGGAGTGTGGAGTCAGGCGATGCTGGCCATTGGCGGTTCTTTGGTGGGATCTTGCTGGCAGTGTAAAGCTGCTTCTCCGGATTGGCACGCAACGTTTGACCAAGCAGGTTTTCACTGTGTCCATCACCATAGACATATGCCGTATCGAAGAAGTTGCAGCCGAGATTGACCGCCGCTTGTAGCGATTCCAGCGATTGCTGGTCATCAGAGTTTGACCAGCCTCCCATGCCCCACATGCCGTAGCCGATCTCACTTACTCGCCATTCGCGCCGGCCGAATTGTCTGTATCTCATATCTTCCCATCACCTTTCCCACGGCGAGTATAGGCGCATTGTCCCAGGCTTGCTAACGGAGGGGCTGCGCGGCTGCGCGGTGCGACTGGTTATCTGCGGATGGTTACAGCGCGAATTGCAGTGTCAAGAACCACGCGGTAGCGGGTGGATGATCGGGGCACGACTCAAGCCCTGGGCACCCACCCGCTACCGCGTGGTGGTACTGACTTCTTGACACTGCAAACCGAATTCTTATACGTCCTTATCGCCGCTGATTTCTGGGAGAGCGGCCCTGCAAGGAACAGAAGCGCCCGGCGAACTCGACAGTTCGTCCGGGCGCTTTACTGAGAACGGGATCTCACCTTCTTACTGTGTGCCGGCGGATTGCACACCCGATTGGGCAATCACAATATTCTCTTTGCTTCCGCCAAATGCGATCCTGAGGAGGGATCGACCATCGTTGCCATTGAGGGAAACTACCTCTGTGGTTCTGGCTTTGCGGTCACGGGCTTCAACGCGTGCCGTAGTAGTTGCTACGACCTTGCCGTTCTTCAGCACCGACAACTGGCCACCATCTCGATCAAACACCACGTCGTAAGTACCTTTTTTCACGACTGTGCCGTTGATTTTCATGTCTGCAGGAAGGCTAACTGTTTTGCGTTCCTTCTTAGCCAACGCCACGACGCTTGTCATGGCAACCACCAAAACTACGAGTAGAAATTTGCTTACTGAACTTCTCATTCTGGACACTCCTTCGAAACATTAATTGAATCTCGAACCCGGGGAGAACACTTCCCTTCCGAGGCAACGCGAACACAAAGACGACACAACAGGACCAAAAGTTTCATTAAGTTTTATTCACTTCCAGTTGATCGACGAAACTCCGAATTCTTCTTCAAAATTTCGTAATTTATCGTCTTGAATAGCTGGTACTCGGCACCAAACTTCACTAGAATGCCGATCGTTCCAAAAAATTGTCCTTCACAGTTTCATCACCTTAAACAGCTTGGAGAAACAAAATGTTCATCTCGCGGTTCTCGCTGCGCGTCGCTAGTGCTCTGGTTCTTCTGTTCGCGCTTTGGCCACTGGTCCAGGCGCAAACAGATAAGGGCGGATTGGTCCGACCCCAACCGCCTCGAGGTAAGGGAGTGGTTGCTCTGCGCGCCGCCCGACTTATTGATGGCACCGCTGCAGCGCCAATCGAAAATGCCGTGCTAATAATCACTGACGACAAAATTACCGGTGTCGGTTCTGCCGATAAGATCAGGATTCCTCAAGGAACAAAGGTTGCCGATCTTGGTGACGCAACGCTACTGCCAGGATTTGTCGATGCGCATACTCACTTGATTGGTCGCGTCCTGGGGGACCCTGAGGGTGAGACCTCCAACGTAAAAGACTTTGAATCGTTCCCTGCCATACTTGGCGTCATTCACGCTCGCGACACTTTGATGGCTGGATTCACAACCGTGCGAAATGTTGGGGCCAGGCATTTCCAAGATATCGCATTGCGTAAAGCCATAAATGAAGGTTGGATTCCCGGGCCCCGAATGCAGGTGTCCGGTCACGCTCTGGGTATCACCGGCGGCCACTGCGATGAAAACGGCTATCGACCAGGTCTGCTCGACAGCTCAGTCGAAAATGGTATTGCCGATGGTCCAGATCAGATTCGCGCCGCTATTCGTTATCAGATCAAGTATGGCGCCGATGTGGTCAAAACCTGTGCGACAGGTGGCGTATTGTCCGAAGGTGATGCGGTGGGCGCCACACAATACAACTATGAAGAGCTGAAGGCTCTGGTCGAAGAAGCGAATAAGCTGGAACGAAAAGTAGCGGCCCACGCTCACGGCACAGAAGGCATTAAGCTCGCAGTACGCGCTGGTGTTTCTTCGATAGAGCACGGGTCCTTTCTTGACGCCGAAGGCGCTCGTTTGATGGTCGAACGCGGTACCTATCTGGTGCCCACTCTGATGGCCGCTGAGGCCGTAGAAAAGGCCGCCCGGAATGGCATCCTAAAAGGATTGCGAGCAGAGAAAGCCCTTGCTGCAGCTGCGGCCGTCCGGAACGGCATCCGCCTCGCCGTAACGAATAAGGTACAGATTGCATTGGGGACAGATGCAGGAGTCATTCCCCACGGCACCAATGCCCGAGAGTTTGTTTTGTTGGTCGAGTGGGGCGGCTTGACTCCAATGCAGGCAATCACTGCGGGAACGCTGAATGGAGCCAGACTGCTCGGTTGGGATAACAATCTTGGCTCATTAACAGTCGGGAAGTGGGCCGACGTGGTAGCCGTACAAGGTGACCCGCTCAAAGACATTCACAACATGGAAAAGACTGTGTTTGTGATGAAGGCCGGCTGCATCGTAAAAGGTGCGTCAGTTACAGGCACACCGGTCTGTCAGTTCAACTCTAAATGATCCTGGGTAAATGAAAGGGATAACTGCCCGTCACGGCTCAACTGTCATTCGACTCTCTTAGGCCTTATCGAGTGAGCAAGTATGCTGTTCTGTGAGGGTTGAATTTGTTGGAACTTGAGCGGGGGCAAGCCACCCTTCCTCGACCTCGAGCTAAATTCACTGAAATCTTTCTATCAATCTTGAGAGGCTGCCGAGTTGAAAAAGAAGAATCAAGTGTGGAAATCTCATGGTAAGGAAGGGTGGCTTGCCCCGCTCTTAGCCTGGCGACCCAAGAGCATGCAATTCCTGCGATGTCTCAGAGGCGCAATCCACCAAAGCCTTGCAGCTGCCGGCGCGATAGCACGCTCTTAGGTAATCTGGCCCTTTTAGCTTGAATGCTGATCGCGCGCCGCAGCTGAAGCGCATCAGCGTTGGGTTGCTTCTCAGTTTTATTGCACTGGAGGTTTCTGTGTCTTCCAAGCTAGCTAAAATTCCAGCGTTGTTGTTGCCCATCCTGCTTTGCTTATCGGTACTGGCCCAAGAATCTACAGATGCTGAGGCGCATTTCAGCCGCGGAGAAGCATATCTTCAGGCGAACCAGTACAACGAGGCAATCAGAGAGTTCCATCAGGCTACTAGCATTAACCCGAAGTGGCCTGAAGCGTACTTCAAGTTGGGCGTAGCATACTCCGCCATTCCGATTGCCAGTGACAGGAGTGGAGAAAATTCCAAAGCGGCGCTTGAGGCTTTCGAGGCAGCAGTTCGACTCAGACCTGACTGGCCGGAAGCACTTAATGAATTAGGCAAGAAATACACAACTTTCCAGCAGTATGACAAGGCGATTAGATCTCTTAAGGAAGCCATCCGGCTCGAACCTGAATTCGCGGATGCGAAGCAAAACCTCAGCATAGCTTTTCTATATATAGGGCATTACAGCGAAGCTGTAGGGTGTTTGCAAGAAGCAATTAGTCTTAAGCCTGATCGTCCACTCCCGCATAAACTCCTGGGCTTGGCATATCTGGTTTTGGATGATCGAGATAAAGCATTGGAGCAATATAGGGTACTACAGGCGCTCGATCAGGAGATGGCGCAGTACCTCAGCAACGCCATTCAGAGTCCTAGCAAACCCACATTCGGCCTAACGAGTGGTAAGCTTATCAGTGTCCCCAAACCCGATTATCCTGCTGCCGCCAAAAGCCAAGGCATCTTTGGCGCCGTAACTGTCGAGGTTGCCATCGACGAAAAGGGCAAAGTCACTTCGGCACACGCGATAAATGGTCCTATGGAGTTACATAAAGCAGCTGAAGCTGCGGCACTTAAGGCGCGCTTTACATCAACAAAGGTGTCCGGCGCAGCCGTCACAATTAAAGGCGTCATTACATTCAACTTTGTGCCCCAGTGAGAGCACAACCGAATGTATCAAGAATTAGTGTGGCGCGGTGAAGTAGACACAACCTGCAGTAAACTCAACCAGCCGCCACACAATTCTGTGTTGAACTAAGTTGGGCGTTGAAGTTCAGAGGCTACCTGGAGTTGATGTGCTGGTCGGCCGCAGGGAGAAGAAAGAGCCAGGCAAGTCCGCGGTTGCAGGAGAAATTTGGGGAGCCAGCGGGTGAGCTGGCTTTTTTGCTGCCGGGAGACAAAGTGGGGCCTTGACGGCGCGGGCCTCCAGTGACGGGGTAATCCAGGTTGGGAAGCTCAGCATCATCAAGCACTTTCAGGGAGAGCGGCCGCGTGGCTGCGCACTCAAGAAATCGGAGAGAAACCTTCCCGTTAACATCTATGGGAGGGACTAGATCGCCCTCGCTGATTGGCATAGATGAGGGATACCAGGAAGAAATTCAGAATTGTCCTATCAATCTTGAGAGGCTGCCGCGTTGAAAAGAGGAATCAAGCGTGAAAGTCTTGCGCGAAACTGAATGGCTGCAAGCAATCACCAGGCGGCGTTCTCGCCATCCAGCCAATCGCGAGTCATATCACACCAAAGAGCCAACCCGCGCCATTGCCTGAAACGTGAGTAGTACCGGGCAATCTTCTTATCTGCGGTCTTGCGACCGTTATTCCTGACGCTGAAAAACTTAGTGCGGGTCCATGAATCCAGTGCCAACCCATCGTAACGCCCGAGCAGCTTCAGGAGATTCTCCGCCGCATATGGTCCTACTCCCTTTACCTGTTTCATCTGTTTCATCAGTTCGGCCGTCGGCAGTGGGCTCGTGAGCCAATCCTCAACCGCCAACTCACCGGAAGCCACGCGGTCAGCCAGCTCCTTCAGATAGGGAGCCCGATACCCGGCACGCACCTCATTAACGTAAAACTTCGACGGCATCAGGGCCATTGCTTCCGGCGTGGGAAAAGTCCGGTGGCCGTTGCCCGCTTCGCGCCCGAGGTTCTGGACTAACCCTGTTACCATCTTCTCGGTAAGTGCCCATGAACAATTGGTCGTGCAGATCATTTTCACCAGATCTTCGAAGACTGTCGGAGAGCGCAGCAGACGGCCTGCCCCGGCCCGGGCGATCCAGGCAAACTCCGGCTCAGCTTTCATTGTGCGATAAAAATCGGTCATGTCGTCGTCGAGTCGCAGCATGTGCCGCACCTCGCGACATACATTCGCGGCTGCTGATTTACTGAGACGGCGGGACGTATTGATCTGCAACTGTCGCTTCTGTTGCGTAATCGTGATAGTCACTGGCTGAGCCTGCCCCAGATCGAGCGTGCGGGTAAGTATCCAGCGCTCACGGTCGCATTCGAAGGGCAGCAGTTCACACCAGCCGTGGCTGATTGCGGTTCGTTTGAAGTTGAAGGTTGGGGGTATCTCGATTGACAATTGCATTAGTTTCTCGAATCCCGGATGTATGAATTAAAGTGATTCAAACCGATCAAATGAAGCTAGTCAAGATTTTCTATGTACTTGAGTCGCTGCCATTAACGGGCGACAAAGTTTCGTGACAAAAAATTCTTCAAGCCAGCAAGGTTTAGATTTGCCAGCAGCGCCCATTGTACGCTTCAAATTCGGTCAAGCTGAATCTTGACAGAACTTACCTCCCGGGACTACACTCAGTGTACTTGAAAACAGTGTGTGGAAGGCTGTACTCGAGCCCTCTCTAACACTTGAGAAGGCGCCGGGCGAAGAGTCAAACACTCCGACTCTCTACAGTATTTACGGTGAACGTACGGCACCGCTTCCGAATGTAAATCCGGAGCTTTCCGGTACGAAGATTTCGCCCCACTGGGCAGTTAGCAGGGCAGCCCGTGGGGCGATGCCGTGTTTAGCGTCACTGAGATGTAACGTAGATTGGATTCGAAAGAATCCACGGCTGCGCGTTAAACGGTCTCGGTAGCTGCTGAAGGTAGGCTTCTACTCGATAAACCCCCGACTCTGTAACGGTAAACACTGTTTCCCGCCCACCAAGCGCCTCTTTGACGTTTACTCCATCCTTTAAGAGAACTATCTTTGTTGGTATTGGTGTGCTAACCGTCAACCGCACTTCACCGTCCGTCTCGATTGTGTCACCCTGTAAAACGGTCTGACGCGTGTTGGAGCCACTAAAACGAAAACCGGTTGAGTCCGCAAACAGATCGAATCCGATAAAGCAATGGCCTGCCGCCAGCGCCGCCATTAGTGAAGCGGTGTCAAAGGGAACGCCTTCCGGCACAAGCGCATGAACACGTACCAGCCGAAAACTGCGCTCGTATGGGTCGAGCTTCAATCCCAGCAGGGTTTTTCCGGACGAGTCAACCAGTGCTATGCCTACGTTGGAGTGGGCATCGTTTCCCGCTACGCCAACAAGCTTTACCTTGCGATTCACGATTGCATCGTCCCACTTTCTGAGGTTCTCAGCAGGCCTCGAATAGAACGTGGCGAAGAGCAAATCCGGATATTTTCGATAGCACCAGAGCCCATCGAAGAACAGAACGACTGGATTGATTTCTCGCGCATTAGTGTAAACGTTGTAGATCTCCACTCCGTCATAACCGGCACTATCCCAGCTCTTAAACTCCTGCGGATAAGCAACAATGGACAGGGCGCCTCGAGCCTTTTGCCCTGACAGGACGTTTGGTGTGGGTAAACCAGAGACGCGATTGCTGCTCTCGCTCCCGGGAATGACTAGCAGCCGTTCCCCTGACGCATTGTTCACTTCATTACCATTCAGAAACAGAACTCCGGCTTGCCAACCCTGCAGCGTCATGTCTGCTGTGTCAAAGTCTTGCGCTGGATGCTCTGTCATAACAACGAAGTTGAGCTGGTTTGCCTTTGCCGCAGCGATAATCTCCTCAAAACTGCCGGTACTGTGGCCGCCGAGAAAGGAATGCACGTGAAGAACACCCGTATATTCTGCAAACGGGTCGACAGATTGTTTCTCTAGCCGCTCGGATTTGAGCTGCTGAATCGCGGCGTGAAGCTTGCCGATTTTGTACCGTCGATACGCAAAGGGGAGTTGCGAGAGGAACAACAGAATCAGCAAAAGCAGGCCGAGCTTCTTCCAGAGTCTCATAGGTTCGGAGAGTTTAACTGGTGCGCAACTTTGCCATTTGTTCGTTTAAGAGGTGCCAAACCTGCTGCACTTGCCTTTCCGTGGTTCTAATATTGCCGATGGAGAGGCGAAGTGTGAGCTTGTCATGCAGACGCGTGTGCGAAAGGAATGCCTTGCCGGTGGAATTTACGCCATGCATGATCGCCTCATTAATTATGTCAAGCTGATTTTCAGAGACCTGCCCCGTTTCCCCGCCGGCACCAGGACAAGCACGAAAACAGACAAGACCGAATTGGACCGGCGCCATTAGCTCCCAGTCAACCGATTCCTCAATCCACGACGCGAACAACCTGGCCAGCCTACAGTGTTCGCGAATTCGCGCCACTAAACCTTCCTGGCCAAAATAACGCACAATCATCCAGAGCTTGAGCGCACGAAAGCGGCGCCCCAACTGGATGCCATAGTCAGAGCCGCTGCGCACCTTCGCATCTTCTGGCGTCCGAAGATATTCCGGCACAAGCGAGAAGGCACGCCGTAGAAGTTCCATTTGGCGGCAATAGAGCACAGAGAGATCGAAAGGCGTAAATAACCACTTATGGGGATTGACGCACAGTGAGTCGGCCCGCTCGCAACCGGCCAGTACGTGCCGCAGTTCCGGCACGATCGCCGCAGAGCCTGCATAGGCGGCATCCACGTGAAGCCACATCGAGTGTTCCTCACAAACTGGCACAATCTCATTGACAGGATCGATGCTGGCGGTCGAGGTCGTGCCAACGGTTGCCACCACGCAAAAGGGAAGCATCCCGTTGCGTTTGTCTTCCGTGACCGCAGCCGCAAGGGCTTTCGGGTCCATCCGAAATTCGGCGTCAGTCGGGACCTTGCGCAGGCCGCGTTGGCCCAACCCCAACGTGATTACACCCTTTTCGATAGACGAGTGTGATTGTTCGGAAGCATAGACCCGCAACAATGGAAGATCAGGTCTACCACTCATTCCTTCTTCTCGAATGCGTCTTTCGGTACCCTCCCGGGCGGCCGCCAGTGCGTGCATACTCGAGACCGAGGCCGTGTCATAAATTATCCCCTCCATTCCGGCATCTAACCCCATCATCTGTCGCAACCAGTCAAGCGTGACCTCTTCCAATTCGGTCGACGCCGGCGAAGTGCGCCAGAGCATGGCTTTGTTATCAAATGCTGAGCTCAAGAGCTCCCCAAATATGCCTGGCGCAGAGGTTGAAGTGGCAAAATACGCAAAGAACGAGGGATGACTCCAATGCGTCAACGCAGGCAGAATGAAACGATCAACATCCGCCATGATTTGGTCCATCGAATCTCCTTGGATTGGCGGTGTCGCGGGAAGTTGGGCCTTGAGCGTGCCGGGTTCGAGCTGACAGAGAACGGGAAATTCCTCGATACGCTCGAAATAGTCGGCGATCCAATCGATGATTTCGTGCCCCTGCCGGCGAAACTCATCCTTGCTCATATCGCCGGTTGGCGGTGCTAAGGCCGGTGATTGATCTCTCATGCAGCGCAGTCTAGTTGAGGCCGAGATTTAATTCTACGGCTGCACGGACCCAGGGAGTTAAACACTAGCCTGGCTTCGTTAGCTTTGCGGCAAGCCAGGATCGACAGCATGGACGATATAGCTATAATTCCTCGGCCCAACGCGAAGAGCGGTAAGCAAGCAAAGTTTGCGTAAGGGCTGCATCATGGCTATTATTCAGCACGATTAGCGAGTTACAGTTAAACCTGAAAGTCTTCCTGCGGTAGCTGGTTCAGCTTCTAAAACTTTAGAGATCTGTCGATCTCCAGTGGTTGAGAGGAATATATGAAAAGAACATTATTGTGGCTTCTCTTTGTTGGTGGCGCCTGTTTTGTTTTCGCTTGTGAACGCAGGGGCGGACCGGGCGCTGGAGGGAGTTCCGGCGAAATCGTGGTGGGCTACTATGGAGACTTGACTGGCCGCACCTCCAACTTCGGCCAATCAACCAAAAAGGGCGTTGAAATGGCGGCCGACGAACTCAACAAGGCAGGGGGCATTAACGGTCGACAAATTCGGATACTCTCGGAAGACGATGAGGGCCGCCCTGAAAAGGCAGCCACGGTAGTGACAAAACTGATCGATCAGGACCGCGTCATTGCGCTTCTCGGAGAGGTGGCTTCGGGAAACAGTCTCGCTGCCGCACCTAAGGCGCAAGCTGCTCACGTGCCGATGATCTCCCCGTCGTCCACCAATCCTGCGGTTACCCAGGTAGGCGACTACATTTTCCGGGTTTGCTTTATTGATCCATTTCAGGGCGAAGTAATGGCCAAGTTTGCTGCCAACACATTGAAAGCAAAGAAAGCGGCAATCATGCTGGACTTTAATTCACCTTACAGCCGTGGCCTGACAGAATTTTTTGAAGCGAGCTTCACCAGATTGGGGGGACAGATAGTCAACAAGCAGTCATACACGCAGGGCGATCGCGACTACAAAGGCCAACTAACGGCCATTCGTTCGACAAGTCCTGATGTGATCTACGTTCCGGGCTACTACGGGGAGGTTGGCGTAATAGCGAAGCAGGCACAGCAGCTCGACATCCGTGTGCCGCTACTCGGCGGGGATGGGTGGGATGCTACTCAGCTTTGGGACCTGGGCGGAAATGCACTGAACGGGGACTTCATCTCGAACCATTACTCGGTCGATGATCCATCTCCGGCAATTCAAAAGTTTGTTGTCGATTATCGCGCGCGATATGGCACAGTTCCTGACGCTCTGGCAGCGTTGGGCTACGATGCAATGCGAGTCTTGGCGGATTCGATCAACCGGGCTGGAACTACAGAGGGCCCAAAGTTGCGCGATGCAATCGCCCAAACTAAAAACTTTGTGGGAGTGACTGGCACGATTAACATTGACTCGCAACGCAATGCGGTTAAACCCGCCGTGGTGCTCAAACTGATGGACCGCAAATATGTTTACCAGGAGACGATCTATCCCGAAGGCATGGGTCCAACCACGAGTGCTTCACCCGCTTCAACATCGGGCTCTCCAACAATGGCCGCCGACGGCACTGCCAATTCAGCAGACAACACAAACAAGAGCGCAAATCCGTAACTGCAAAAACCGTTATGGATACATTCGTTCAGCAGCTCATCAACGGCCTGACAATCGGCGCGATATATGCCTTGATCGCACTCGGCTATACGATGGTCTACGGCATACTCCGCCTGATTAACTTCGCCCACGGCGATGTTTATATGGTAGGAGCTTTCGTGGGCTATTACCTGTCGTTCTCGCTGGGTTATGCCGCCGGGCCTTCGCTTTTAGGTCTGAGCATTGTGCTCGTCAGTTCAATGATCGTCTGTGCTCTGGTGGGTATGGCTATCGAGCGATTCGCTTATCGCCCGATCAGAAAATATGCGCGCATGGCTACTCTGATTACCGCCATCGGAGTTTCACTCCTGATTGAAAACCTTTTTGTGGCGCGACTAGGCGCGGCGCCGCGTGCCTTCCCGCAGCTCTTGCAGGAGCAGAGCTATACCTTGTTTGGCAATGCCGCGATCTCCAAGTCGCAGATCTTGATCTTTGGGGTTTCAGTTCTGCTCATGCTGCTGCTTCAGTGGATCATATTCAAGACCAAGGTAGGCACAGCGATGCGCGCTGTTTCATTTAATCTCAACTCAGCAAAATTAATGGGCATCAATACTGACGCGATCATTTCCTTCACGTTTGCGCTCGGTTCGGCGCTGGCAGCCGCGGGTGGAGTACTGACGGCCCAGTACAATCCACAGATTGATCCATTAATGGGCATTATTACCGGCCTGAAGGCATTTGTTGCCGCAGTGCTGGGAGGAATTGGCAACGTCCCGGGCGCGGTACTCGGCGGTTTACTGATCGGCATCGCCGAAACTTTCGTCGTCGGTTATGGTCAGATTGTAGGCGTGCCGACAACGTTCCGCGATGCGGTCGCCTTTGCAATCTTGATTCTAGTCTTGCTCTTTCGTCCCACCGGTTTGCTCGGATCGACGGTACAGGAGAAAGTTTAGAGGCTTCTGCCCAAACTTCATTGACGAGAATGTTGGCCTTACGGATCTAGTAAATCAACTGATCCGAATGCGCACCGGCAATCAGGAAATTCAGCACAGAAACATTTGATGCCAACCTTAGTCAAACGGCTGATCGCTGCGCTCGTTATCGTTCTGCTGCTTGTTGCATTTAACGAGTACATGAGCGATGCAGGACTGTTTGGCTTCGGTGTACCGCCTTACTATGGTCGCGTAATAATGCTCGCCGGCATCAATGTCATCCTGGCTGTCTCGCTGAATCTCATCACCGGCTTCACCGGCCAGTTTTCTATTGGACACGCAGGATTTATGGCGGTGGGGGCGTATGCTTCCGCCTACCTGACTGTTTATCACGCACAGTCGTGGGAGAGATCTCTGGCGGCAACGCTCGGTGTTAGTGTTGCGCATGCGCTGATCTTTCTGCTCGCAATTTTGGTGGGAGCGCTAGTGGCGGCGATTGCGGGGTTGATTGTTGGTATTCCTTCGTTGCGACTGCGAGGTGATTATCTGGCCATCGTGACTCTGGGTTTTGCGGAAATCATTCGCATCGTCATTCTCAATATCGATAAAGTGGGAGGAGCTACCGGCTTCACAGTTCCCGGATATACCAACTTTTTCTGGGTCGGCGCCTTCGCCGTGCTCACGATTTTGATCGTTTACAACATCGTTCACTCAGACGCAGGACGAGCTCTCATCTCCATACGTGAGGATGAATTGGCAGCCGAGGCAATGGGTATTAATACTACTCGCTACAAAGTTCTTTCGTTTGTTATTAGTTCAGCCCTGGCCGGCATGGCGGGAGTGTTGTTCGGGCATTACACTCAGTTTTTGAGCACTAACGACTTTCAGTTTATCCGCTCCTTTGAAATTATCATCATGATCGTGCTCGGTGGGATGGGATCGCTAACGGGTGCCGTCTTTGGCGCCATCGTGATTACGCTTCTGCCCGAGGCATTACGTAAGCTCCCAGGGGATTTTTCGCAATACCGGCTTGTCGTTTATTCAGCATTGCTGATCCTCATCATGCTTACCCGGCCCCAGGGAATTCTCGGCACCCGCGAATTTGGACTCTCATGGCTAAAACGGGCACAACGGCAACCTGAGGGCAGTAAAACGAGGGGCGGAACGAAGGGTGTGCCAATCGCCGAGCAGGCCGGCCCGTCGGCAATTGATCGCAATAAGGAGATCGAGAACAGGTGAGCCCGCGGGCTGAATATGAAGGAGCACTCCTGGCAGTAGTCATCAAGAATCCGTGGTGAGAGAGACAAGACACTCCGAAGATCGGACGCCGAACTCGCAGGATTCCGAGTATCCCTTACGTACTTCGCGATGCACTATCCGTTTTGGTGGCCTGGTCGCCGTTAACGAATTGGACATGAACGTTCGCCGCGGCGAGATTTACGGACTGATAGGCCCCAACGGCGCCGGAAAAACGACGATCTTCAATCTTCTAACGGGAGTTTACACACCAACCTCAGGTGAAATCTACTTTCAGGGACAGCGGATCGACGGGCTCAAGCCTTATGAGATCTCGCGGCGGGGCGTGTCGCGGACTTTTCAAAACATTCGGCTCTTTCCCAGCATGTCTGTTTTGGAAAACGTGATGACGGCCTGCCACAGACACGCAAAGCAGAACCTGATGGATGCTATTCTGCGTTTGCCGCGATACCAGCGGGACGAGCGAGAACACGAAGACTTTGCGATGGAGTTGCTCGAGATCTTCGATCTGGCTCGTTTCAGCAACGAGGGTGGTACCAGTTTGCCGTACGGCAATCAGCGCCGGCTCGAAATAGTTCGCGCCCTCGCAACGAGGCCACAACTCCTCTTACTAGACGAACCGGCCGCAGGCATGAATCCGGCGGAGCAGGAAGATCTGATGGGTTTGATTCAGCAGATCCGTGACCGCTATGCTCTTACCATATTGCTGGTAGAGCACAACATGAAGGTTGTAATGGGCGTCTGCGAGAGGATTCAGGTCGTTGACTATGGAAAGTCGATCGCGCTTGGACTGCCCGAGGAAATTAAGAACAATCCGAAGGTAATTGAGGCGTACTTAGGGGATTAAGAGAGCATGCTGACTTTAGAAAACGTCTCTGTGAGTTATGGTGCCATTGAAGCCCTAACCGGCATCTCAATGCGCGTCGAAAAAGGTGAGGTAGTCACGCTCATTGGCGCCAATGGAGCGGGCAAGACAACCACTTTGCGTACAATTACCGGACTACTCCAACCACGTTTAGGGCGTATTGTTTTCGAGGGCAAAGACATCAGCGCAAAGCCGACTCACCGGTTGGTGGCTTTGGGTATCTCCATGGCCCCCGAGGGCCGTGGCGTTTTTGCCAATCTTTCAGTGCGCGAGAACCTGCATATGGGCGCCTATTTGCAGAAGAACAAAAGCGAGGTTGCTAGCGATATGGAGCACTCCTTTCAAATGTTCCCACGGCTTAAGGAACGAGAAGCGCAGAAGGCCGGGACACTATCGGGAGGGGAGCAACAGATGCTGGCAATAGCTCGAGCTCTAATGTCACGACCTCGCTTACTCCTGCTCGACGAACCATCCCTGGGGCTGGCACCCCTGGTTGTGCACACAATCTTCGAGGCCATCGATGAGATCAGGAGCAAGGGCACGACGATTTTACTGGTTGAGCAGAACGCCCATGCAGCTCTCGGCCATTCTGACCGCGCTTATGTTTTGGAGACGGGTCGGATTGTCATGGAAGGACAATCGCAGGAACTCGCTGCCAATCCGCGAATCAAAGAAGCGTACCTGGGCGAATAATCATACGGCGCTGCCAACCGTGCGTTTGAACGAGTCAAACCAACCTCGAGTCCTCTTCATATCTGCAATCACAATCTTGCTGATGACCTTCTCCTCCTGTCGCCAGCAGGAGCAAGCTGATCCCAAAAACGACCCGATTATCAAAATAGGCTATTTTGGCGATCTATCTGGTCCTACTTTTAATTTTGGGCAGTCAGCCAAAAACGGGATCCTGATGGCTGCCGATGAAATTAATCAGGGAGGCGGGATCAACGGACGGCGGATTGATGTTGTCATTGAAGACGACCAGGGCAGCCCCGAACGCGCGGCAAGTATGGTTAGTAAACTCATTAGCCACGACAGGGTTGTGGCTGTTATCGTTGGCGGTGCTTCGGGCAGTAGCTTCGCCGCTGCGCCTCGCTCTCAGGCCGCAAGGGTTCCGCTGATCGCCCCCTCTTCGACTGATCCTGCCGTTACTCAGACTGGGGATTATATCTTCCGCGCCTGTTTCATCGATGCATTCCAGGGCGATGTAATGGCGAAATTTGCTGTAGACGAACTGAAGGCAAAGACGGCAGCCATTATGGTGGATTTCAATTCTCCCTATAGTCGTGGTCTCAGCGACTTCTTTGAGAAGAGTCTCCGGAAGCTTGGTGGCACGGTCGTTAGCAAACAGTCGTATAATCAGGGAGACCCGGAGTTCAAGGGACAACTGAGTACAATCAAGGCTGCTTCCCCTGACGTGATCTGTATTCCGGGTTACTACGGTGATGTGGCTTTAATTGCTAAAGAGGCGAGACAGCTTGGTCTCACTCAACCATTGCTCGGCGGTGATGGATGGGATGCGCCCGAGTTATGGCAGCTCGGTGGCGATGCCCTTAACAATTCCTATATTTCCGATCATTACTCGAGCGACGATCCTTCACCTACAATTCAAACATTTGTGCGTGAATACAAACTTCGCTACGGGAATCTCAATCCCGATGCGCATGCCGCTCTCGCTTACGATGCTATGCGACTTTTGTCGGAGGGGATTCAGAAAGCCGGAACCGACAGCCAACAACTCCGGGACGCTCTGGCCCAGACCAGAAACTTCCCCGGCGTGACCGGCGTCATCAACATCGACGCGAACCGAAACGCAGTGAAGCCGGCTGTAGTGCTCAAACTGCAGGATGGCCAATACCTGTACCAGCAAACCATCAGCCCAACAGACGATAGAATCCGCACCGGAACTCCTTCAACCCCCTCACCAACGAAGTTAAAGAAACAAAAGTAGCCTGGTCTAACAATCAACTGCCGGTAGCGTCATCAACTATCTTGCGGGCCCTGACAAGTTCCTCCAACACTCTGCTGCGCGCGCTTCCGCCGCGACTGTTCTTGGAGGCGAGAGTGGCCTCCAGGGAAAGAGCGCTCACTACATCCGTGTCAATTAGAGGTGAAAAGGACCTCATCTCCGGAAGTGAGAGTTCCTGCAACTCCAGCTTGCGCTCCAATGCGTATAAGACAATTCGCCCCACTGTTTCATGCGCCTCGCGAAAAGGCAGGCCTTTGTGCACAAGATAATCAGCAAGCTCGGTGGCATTCATGTGGCCCTTGTTCGCCGCTTCCGCCGCCCGGGCTGCATCTATCCGGATATTCCCTAGTACCGTAGCAGTGACCCGGAGACACGCTGTGACCGTATCAAAGGTATCGAATACTGCCTCCTTATCTTCCTGCAGATCTTTGTCGTAAGCGAGGGGTAGACCTTTTAGCGTGGCTAGAAGGGCCTGCAGATGACCAAAAACTCGACCCGCTTTGCCACGCACCAGCTCCATGGAATCAGGATTCTTCTTTTGTGGCATTAAACTAGACCCGGTGGCGACGGCGTCACTCAACTCAAAGAAGCCAAATTCGCTCGTTGAATAGAGGATGATATCTTCCGCCAGGCGTGAAAGATGCATCATGACAGTGGCGCATGCACTACAAACGTCAATACAGAAATCGCGATCACTAACGGCGTCCATGCTATTGCATGTGATACTCTCGAAACCGAGTTCATCGGCAACCATCTCGCGATCAATAGGAAAGCTGGTGCCGGCGAGGGCAGCAGAACCAAGCGGCAGCACGTTGACGCGCCTTCGCGCATCAGTCAGACGATCTCGGTCACGACTGAACATCTCGAAATATGCCAGGCACCAATGGGCCAAAAGCACCGGTTGCGCACGCTGCAAGTGCGTATAGCCGGGAATAGCAATGTCAATGTTGGCCTCAGCCAAGACAATGAGCGCTCTCTGCGCGTTGTTCAGATCTGCGACGAGTTGATCGATTGCCTCGCGCAACCAGATGCGCAAGTCAGTTGCAACCTGATCGTTACGGCTGCGTCCGGTGTGAAGCTTGCGGCCGGTATCGCCAATCAACTCGACGAGCTGCACTTCGACGAACGAATGCACATCTTCAAATTGTGCGCCATCGAAGTAGGAACTATCAGCCAACCCCCGTTCAAGAATTGTCTTTAGACCCTCATTGATTTCCGTCGCCTCACTGCTGTTGAGCACGCCAGCTCGCGCAAGGCCATTACAGTGGGCGATGCTGGCACGTACGTCAGCGGCAAACAGCCGCCGATCGAAGCCGAATGATCGATTGAATTCGATAAAGGCGGGGTCAGCTTGCCCTGCGAACCGGCCACCCCACAACTTGTTGTTGTCCGCCATCCCTCCCGAGCCTCCCGCGACCGCATTGTAACGCCAGTCTGGTCTTCGTCCAGTGCTTGACGCCAAGTCAACCTTGCTGGTAGTTTATGCATCTATGCATTAATTATGCGCTCTGGGCGCATGATGACCGTTGTTGGATGAGAAAGCAAGCGCGGCAGAAGAAGATTTTGGGGCTGATTAGAGCGCGGCCGATTGCCACGCAAGAAGAGCTGCGCGAGCTGTTGGAACGCGTGGGCGTGCCGGCGACGCAATCGAGCGTATCGCGCGATTTGGAGGAATTAGGGGTGGTCAAGGTGCACGGGCATTACGCCCTTCCTCGTTCCAATGGGGCAGCCACGCGAGGGCTGTTGAGTCTGGATCCAGCGGGCGAGAATCTCGTGGTTGCGAGAACCGAGCCGGGTCTGGCATCTGCTGTCGCAGTAGAGATCGACGGCGCTGCAATCCCGGAAGTTGTGGGTACTCTGGCCGGCGAGGACACGATCTTTATCGCTGTCGCTGAACGAAAGGCACAACTCGCAACGATGAAGCGGGTGTGGAAGTTATTTGCTGATTAGTCATTATGTCTGAGAAACAAATCAAGAAGATCGTTCTGGCTTATTCCGGCGGCCTCGACACCTCCGTAATGCTGCACTGGCTGAAACAGCATTATGGCTGCGAGGTGGTCTGTTATTGCGCAAATGTGGGTCAGGGTGAGGAGCTCGAAGGACTGCAGGCCAAGGCGACTCAGACAGGAGCATCGCGCCTTTATGTCGAAGATTTGCGCGATGAGTTTGTGCGCGAATATGTCTGGACAGCCGTCAAAGCTAACGCGGTTTACGAAGGAGTCTATCTGCTCGGCACTTCCCTGGCCCGACCGGTAATCGCTAAGCGGCAGATCGAGATTGCCCGCCGCGAACGTGCCGATGCAGTCGCCCATGGGGCCACAGGCAAGGGAAATGATCAAGTCCGATTTGAGCTCAGTTACTACGCCCTAGAGCCGGACATTAAGGTCATTGCCCCCTGGCGAGAATGGGATTTTAAAGGCCGCAGCGAACTTCTTGCTTATGCTAATGAACACAATATTCCCGTGACCGCTACTCAGGAGAAACCTTATTCCACAGACCGCAACCTGATGCACGTTTCATATGAGGGCGGCGTTCTCGAAAATCCGTGGTGTGAGCCGCCGGAAGAAATCTTTCAACTGACGCGAGCTCCACAAAATGCAAAACCCGAGCCTCAGTATGTCGAACTAGGATTCGAGCGCGGACAAGCTGTTGCCCTAAATGGCGAGAGTCTGGGCCCGGTGGCAATGCTGGAGAAGCTAAACCTGCTGGGCGGCGAGCACGGTATCGGTCGTGTGGATATGGTAGAGAATCGCTTTGTGGGCATGAAGTCGCGGGGCGTTTACGAGACACCCGGTGTGACCATCCTGCAGGCGGCGCACCGAGCGCTGGAATCGATCACGCTCGATCGGGAGGTCATGCACTTGCGCGACTCATTGGGAGTGCGCTTTGCCGAAAGTGTCTACTACGGATTCTGGTTTTCGCCGGAGTTTCAGTTAATGCGCAAGTTGATCGAAGAGACGCAACGGCGGGTCACGGGCGAGGTGCGTCTGAAGCTGTATCGCGGAAACACCACCGTCGTAGGCCGCCGGTCTCCCCACTCGCTTTACAGTGAAAAGATGGCCACCTTTGAAGCTGACTCGGTTTACAACCAGCGCGACGCGGAGGGGTTTATCAAGCTCAATGCGCTGAGACTCAGATTGCGAGGGCTCCACAATGACTAACGGCGACCATTGCCTTGACTCCCCCAACGAGGCCGGGATGAAAGAGATCACCACAGACAGTAACGGGCGAATCAGGATCACTCATGCAGACAAGATTGGCTCGGCAAGCTCACCGCTGGCAATCGGTAAGACCGTGGCCATAGTTTCCTACCCCCGTTCAGCACGCGCTGGTGATGTCGTGGTGGTGCGCGCGCTAACTGACAATGCTACCTACAACATGCTCGAACTGCCGAATGGGCGGCTGGCCAAGATTAATCCGGGCGACCTTCTCATTGGTGTGCTGGGTCGACGACGGGCACTGAAAGGTTTTGTTGGCGACGTACCCAAATTTGTCGCTGCGGGCGACCACCTTCATCTGCTGAACATGGGCGGCGTTATCGGCCAATGCACTGGCCATCACTCCAGCCTTAATGAGGCGATTAAGGTTGAGGTCATTGGTCTCGCCTGCGACGAAGTGGGTCGAGTACTCAACATTGGCGATGCGGCCCTGCCCGGGCGTCCATGGCTCGGCGATAGCGCTCCCCTGGTGATGATCGCAGGAACGTGTATGAACAGTGGCAAGACTTTTGTCGCAACCGAATTGATCAAACAGGCCACTCGCGCCGGACTGCGGGCGGCCGGAGCCAAACTCTCAGGCGTTGCCTGTTTGCGCGACATCTTGAATATGACCGATCACGGCGCTATTGCCACTGCGAGTTTTCTCGATTGCGGCCTGCCTTCAACAGCAGGAATCGGCGATCTGGGTCCCGTAGCTAAAGCTGTTATCGGCCGGTTGAATGAGAGCGCTCCCGATCTCATTGTTGTTGAGATGGGGGACGGAATCCTTGGTGGCTACTCAGTGGAATCAGTTTTTGACGATCAGGAGTTGCAGGCTGCCACTGCCGCGATCGTGTTTTGTGCTTCTGACTATGTGGGTGCTTGGGGAGGTCTGGAGTTATTTCGCCGTCGCGGTCTCGAGATTGATGTCATTGCGGGTTCGGTAACCGACTCTGCGATGGGCCAGGACTACATCGAAAAGGAATTTGGTGTGGCAGCAGCCAATGCCCGACGGAATGTTAACCGGCTGTTTGAGATCGTATGGTCCAGGATACAGGCGCATAGCCAAAGTCTGAAGTCACCTTGTCTTGTGTAATTTCAAGAAAGTTAAGCGCGAGAGGCGGACAAACAAACTTAACGAACACTACGATGAGATTAAAGATAGCGATCTTTGGTGGTTCAGGTTACAGCGGTTCGGAATTGTTGCGCCTATTGCTCGGGCACCCGGAGGCGGAGGTTGTCGCCGTGACCGCAAATGAACACGCGGGCAAGGCGGTGGGCGAACTACACCGAAACCTGTTTGGACTCACAGAGCTGCGCTTTTGCGATGCTTCGGAAGGCTTTGCCAGACTCGCCGGCATAGACTGTGTCTTCCTTGCCCTCCCACACGGCCAGGCAATGGAGATTGTTCCGCAACTCCCTGGCAACGTAAAAGCCATCGATCTTTCTGGTGATTTTCGACTGCGGAACAGGAATGAGTTTGAGCAATATTATGGTCGCGAGCACACGGCGCTCGACACTCAAACTGAATTCGTTTACGGCCTCAGCGAAATAAACCAGGCATCTATCAAGCACGCACGCCTCGTAAGCAATCCGGGGTGCTTCGCGACGGCAACAATATTGGGATTGGCGCCTCTAGTTGCCAATAACTTGGTCGACGGCCGCGTGGTAGTCGATGCCAAGACTGGCTCCTCCGGGTCTGGCGCAAAGGCGGCCGCAAACACCCACCATCCACAGCGCATGAATTCGTTTTACGCTTACAAGCCTTTTACACATCAACATCTGCCGGAGATTGAGCAGCAACTTCGGGTGGTTGGCGACTGGTCGAGCGAACTCGTTTTTATGACGCACTCCCTCCCCGTAGCACGTGGCATCTTTGCTTCAAGTTACATGGAAACACGAAAAAGCTTGTCGGAAGAGCAAGTGCGAGGGCTGTTTGCCGATTACTTTGCCAACTCATTTTTCATTCGTCTGGTGAAAGGTTCGCCCGACATCAACTGGGTCAAGACGACCAACTTCTGTGACATCGGATTCGCAACCCGGGGTCGCCAGCTGGTCGTTTTTTCTGCCCTCGACAATCTGGTAAAAGGCGCTGCAGGCCAGGCAATCCAAAACATGAATCTGATGTTTGGCTTGGACGAGAGGCTGGGCCTGAAACTGATAGGCACGAATCCATAACGAGAGATTTCTATGACAACACTGCTCGAAGATGTGGTTGGGCTTGAGGACCGCTACCAGCTCACCACCTACAAGAAGATGCCGATTATCGCCGAGCGTGGCGAAGGTGTGTGGGTGTACGACAGCGACGGCCGCCGGTATTTGGACCTTTATGGCGGCCATGCTGTTGCGGCCACTGGCCATTGTCATCCCCACGTCGTCGCCGGTATCCGCGAGCAAGCCGAACGATTATTGTTCTATTCAAATCTCGTCTACTCCGAGACTCGCGCGAAGGCGGCTGAAAAGCTGTTGATGGTTGCTTCTGCGCCGCTTGCTAAGGTGTTTTTCACAAACTCTGGAACCGAGAGCAATGAGAACGCGATGCGCATGGCTCGAATGGTTACCGGGCGTGACAACGTAATTACCTTCTCTGGTGGCTTTCATGGACGGACGGCGGATTCTATCAGCGCAACCTTCTTGGGCAAGTATCGCGATCTGGGAAAGCCGAATGTTCCGGGCCATTTGCAGGCTGAGTTTGGTGATATCGAGTCAGTGCGAGCTCTTGCAGATGAAACGGTGGCGGCGATCATGCTTGAACCGATCCAGTCGATGGCGGGAGTAAGGATGGAGAAGCCTGAGTTTTATCAGGCTTTGCGGCAACTCTCGGAAGAACGGGGAATTGTTCTTATTTACGATGAGGTGCAGACGGGCATTGGTCGCACCGGAGAGTGGTTTTTCTCCGGCAGCCCGGCGGGGAATGGCGTGGTTCCTGACATCCTTACGCTGGCAAAGGCGCTGGGCAGCGGAGTCCCGGTTGGGGCCTGTCTCGTAACAGAAGCCATCGCGTCACATATAAAGGAGAACGACCTGGGAACGACATTTGGTGGTGGCATGATTGCGATGGCTGCGGTCCGGGCCACACTTGAAGCAATCGAGCAAGAGAACATGTTAGCCAACGTGAAGAAGGTTAGCGACTACCTATTCAGCCGGCTGGCCGAGATCCCGCAAGTGGTAACCGTCCGCGGCCTGGGATTTTTAATCGGCATCGAGTTCTCAGAGAAGACGGAACCTCTCCACAGGACGCTAATTGAGCGCCGGGTGATCACAGGTACATCCAGCAACTGTCACGTGTTGCGACTACTGCCGCCGCTTTGTCTGAAACCAGCGGAAGTAGATCTCTTCATAACCGAGTTGCAAGCGGCAATCCGACACCATCCCCTATAGAGGGCGTGACCATTGACATACAGTTGGTACGATCTGATTGGACTTCTGGGCGTGGTGATAATTGTGACCGCTTATCTCCTGCTGCAGCTGGAGCGTCTGCGCAGTACGGCTTTGTCGTTTTCTTTGCTTAATGCTCTGGGGGCCTTTCTGATCATGCTTTCACTGGTCGCCAAGTTCAATCTGTCGGCCTTTCTCATGGAGTTGTTTTGGTTTTTGATCAGCATTTTCGGTGTGGCCAAGAGCGCCAAAGCAAAGATCTCCAGCGTATAGCCCAGAGATGATCGCGAACCATTTTCTCAAAACCTCAGACTGCACCCGCCCGGAGATCGATGCTCTGCTCGAATCTGCCCTGCGCTTCAAGCTCGGTGATGAGCGCTCGCGATGCCTCGCCGGCAAATCCGTAGCCCTCGTGTTCTTCAACCCAAGCTTGCGCACGAGAGCCTCCATGCAGGTAGCTATTCACGAACTCGGCGGGTACCCGGTTGTGCTGGAACCCGGTGGTACCAGTTGGTCCCTGGAATATCGCGACGGTGTCGTGATGGATTCAGACAAAACTGAGCACGTGGCGGAATTTGTGAAGGTCCTGGGTCGTTACTGCATGGCCATCGGCGTGCGCACCTTTGCCGGACTGAAAGACTGGCAGGAAGAGAGGACTGATCCGGTGCTCACCGCCTTTGCAAGACATTCAGACGCGCCGGTGATCAATCTCGAGTCGGCAATGCATCATCCGTGTCAGGCGTTGGCTGACATGATGACTATTCGCGAAAAGTTTGGCCCATCGCGAAAGCGGGTCGTACTAACGTGGGCCTGGCATCCAAAGCCCTTGCCGATGGCTGTTCCGAACAGTTTTTGTTTGGCAGCGGCTCAGATGGGCCATCATCTCATATTGGCCCATCCCCCCGCGTATGCGCTTGATGAAGAATTGCTCACTGAAGTCAGGAAGCAATCGGATGGTGCAGGAGGTACGTTGACCATTACAAACGAGATTGATGAGGCATTTGCCGGAGCAGATGTTGTTTACGCGAAGAGCTGGGGAGCAAGTGAATATTATGGAGCGCCGGAAAGAGATATAGCCGAGCGCTCTCAATATCGAACCAAGTGGATCGTTGACGAGCAAAAGATGAACCGAACGAATGGCGCCATTTTCATGCATTGCCTTCCGGTGCGGCGCAATGTAGTTGTTACGGACGCGGTGATCGACTCTCCGGCTGCCGCTGTGATCGATGAGGCTGAAAACCGGCTGCACATTCAGAAAGCGATTATTTCGTTAATCGTGAATCGTGATTCGTAAATCGTAATTCGCGATGCCGATTTACGACTTACGATTCACTATTCACGAACATGACTGCACAGCAAAGATTGGATCTCCTGCGAGAAGCGTTGCCCTACATTCAACGCTTCAAGGGCCAGACCTTTGTCGTCAAGCTCTCAGGCAAGGCCACCGAGGATCTATCAAATCTCATCTCGCTTGCTGAGGAACTGGCCCTGCTGCACCAGGTCGGCATCCGCATCTGCGTCGTTCACGGAGGCGGCAAACAGTTAACCGAGTTGGCCAAGCGGATGGGCATTGAACAAACAATAATCGAAGGGCGGCGGGTAACTGATGATGCTACCCTGGAGATGGCCAAGATGGTCTTCGCCGGCAAAATTAACACCGACATTCTCGCCGCTTTGCGAAACAGAGGAGTCGAAGCCGTTGGTCTTTCAGGCGTAGATGGAAACATCGTGCACGCAGAACGCCGGCCACCGAAGGAGGTCTTGAATCGTGAAACAGGCGAAAGATCACGCATCGACTTCGGCCACGTTGGTGACGTCGTGGAAATCAATGTCCGATTGCTGACGGTGCTCCTTGATCAGGGATACTTGCCGGTAATCTCTTCTCTGGGCGCGGACGCCGAGGGCACTGTTTTCAATATCAATGCAGACACGATTGCCGCTGAAATCGCCATCCGTCTGCGCGCGGAAAAGCTTATAGTGCTTTCAGACATCGACGGAGTTTATGTGCGCCCGGGTGAGCCTGACACAAAACTATCCCGCATTACGGTGGCAGAAGCTCAAGCATTGATTGCCGAAGGCACTGCCAGCGGTGGCATGATTCCCAAGCTTCAAAGCATTGTTGAATTGATACATCGCGGCGTACACAGTGCTCACATCATTAGCGGTACAACTCGCAATGCCCTGCTTTCCGAGATCTTTACCGACAAGGGAACAGGCACGATGATTGTGGCGTAGGTCGGACCGGTGTTCCCGCATCAGATCCTCAGTGGCTGTAATTCCTCCAAACGGTCCTTTGATCAAATTCGAGCCGCGGCGTAGACTCTGAATCGCCAAAGTCCCTGATCAAAGTTTGCATCGTGTGCATCAGATGGACAACGAAGTAATTGCCCGTCGATTTTTCAGGCTGGCAGCGCTGATGGATCTTCGCGATGATGATCCTTTTCGCCTGCGCTCCTATCGCAATGCTGCGGAGGCCATTGAGACGTGGCCGCACCCCTTGAAAGAGATTGCCGCACAGGAAGGTGTAACCGGACTGCAGACTATCCCGGGCGTAGGAAAGGCAATCGCAAGCAAGATCATTGAATTACTCGAGAGAGGAACCTTCGACGCATGGGAAAAGATCACGGCTGAGACACCTGCAACGGTTTTAGACCTGCTCGAGATACCTGGGATTGGCCCAAAGACGGCTGCTACACTTCACCAACGGTTCAAGATTTCGTCACTCAAAGATCTAAAGAAGTTTGTTGCCGACGGAGGACTTGACACGGTAGATGGCATTGGGCCAAAGACCGCTGAAAAAATCAAAGAAGCCGTTGCCCAGGTTTAAGAGTCTGCTGTCCTAACGTTTACGCTACTTGCTCCCCAGGAGAAAAATAATGTCCAAGAGAATCAAACGGCGCGACTTTATGCGCACTGGTGCTGCTGCAGGACTCACTCTCGCCGCCAGGCCTTCGGTGCCTGAATTTCCAGGGATCCTGAATCAAAATGGCATCAGACCCGTCGTTGTCTCTTCAGCCAATGGCAGCGAATTCAAAAATGGCGGCGATATGACTTGTGTGGAGAAGGCTTTTACCATGATGAGTAAGGGCGCTGATGTTCTCGACGCCGTAATCGCCGGTGTGAATATCGTCGAGCTGGATCCGTTGGACGATAGTGTGGGTTATGGTGGCTTGCCTAACGCGGACGGCGTTGTGCAACTCGATTCTTCGTGCATGCATGGGCCGAAGAAACGGGCCGGAGCCGTAGCCGCGCTTGAAGGCGTGCGCACTCCATCTTTGGTTGCGAAAGCAGTGTTGGAGAATACCGACCACCACCTCTTAGTGGGCCGCGGTGCCCAAATGTTTGCACGGAATATGGGTTTCAAGATTGAAGATGATTTGAATACGGATCACTCACGGCAGCTCTGGCTCGAATGGAAGCGTCGCACCGACCCCTCTCATTACCTCGACCCGAAAGAACGCGCCGAAGTCTGGCATCGCGAAGGCTTGAATATGATTGCGGAGGGTTTGATTGACCGCGAGCACTTTTACGGCACAATCAATTGCGATGGTGTTAATTCGAAGGGAGAGATTTGTGGGGTCACCACCACCAGCGGTCTGGCTTGGAAAATTCCAGGCCGCGTTGGTGATTCGCCCATCCTGGGGGCGGGGCTGTACGTGGATGGCAACGTTGGCGCCGCGGGCTCGACCGGGCGTGGCGAAGCAAACCTCTACAATCTCTGTTCATTTTTTATTGTGGAGGAGATGCGCCGCGGCGCACGCCCAAAAGACGCAGGAATGGAGGCACTGAAAAGGATTAAATCCAATACCGTCGAGAAGCGGCTGCTAAACAGCAAGGGCAATCCTAACTTTGGGATCAACTTCTACATAGTTAACGCGCGGGGAGATTACGCCGGCGTCACGATGTATGAGGGCGCATCATTTGCGATCTGCAACGACAAAGGCCCCCAGACCCTTCGCTGTGAAGCGCTACTCGAAGGTAAACCAAACGATTAATGGCATGAAGAAAGGACAGAAAAAGGAAGATTTAACCTTTCGTCCGCTGACGCCGGCGCGGTGGAAAGATCTGGAGGATCTCTTTGGTGAGCGGGGCGCCTGTGGCGGCTGCTGGTGTATGTTCTGGCGACTGCCTCGTAAGCAATTTGAAGCAAGTAAAGGCACCGGGAACAAACGGGCTTTCCACAAGATTGTAAAAGGCGGTGGCGAGCCGGGGATTCTGGCCTACGCGGGTGACGAGCCCGTCGGTTGGTGCGCAATAGCACCACGTGAACAGTATGTTGCGCTGGAACGCTCGCGCCCGCTTCAGCCCGTCGACAATAAGCCGGTGTGGTCCGTCTCCTGCTTTTTTATTAAGCGACCATACCGCCGTAAGGGTGTTTCCACGCAGTTATTGCGAGCAGCGGTTGAGTTTGCAGCAAAGCGAGGGGCGAGAATCATGGAAGGTTATCCGGCAGAGCCATCTAGCGACAAAATGGCTGATCCCTTTCTGTGGCATGGTGTGGCAGCTGCGTTTAGGAAGGCAGGCTTTACAGAAGTATTACGACGTGCCCCAACCAGGCCAATCATGCGATTCGAGTGGGGCAAAGACCGTAAGAGCAAAGGGCTAAGGGCTAAGGGCAGAGAGCTAAGGGCAAGGGCTAAGGGCAAGGGCTAAGGGCAAAGAGCTAAGGGCAACACCTGCCATTTGCCATTTGGCGGCCGGTCAAGAATATCGGAATGTGAAATGTCAAATATGTCAAATAAGAAATAATAAGAAATGAAAAATGGACTTTTCTTTGCCCTTCCCCCTTTGCCCTTTGCCCTTTGCCCTTTGCCCTTTGCCCATTAATCTGCTGCGCTGCCCATTGCCACATGCTTCGGTTCAGCCTGACGCTTAACGATCACCAACGTGATATCGTCAGCAGCTTGTGTGCCGTGCGAGAATTTCGTCAAAGCAGACTCGATACGATCACGAATCCCTGCCGCAGAGGCCTCAACGTTACGGGAGACAACTTCATACAAACGTGTCGCGCCAAACTCTTCTCCGGTGGGACTCGTGGCCTCAGTAACGCCGTCTGAATAGATAACAAGCACGTCGCCGTTTTGCAGTTGCGTGCGTCCCTCCCGGTAATCCGCATCAGGTTTGATGCCCAGCGGCAATCCCCCTGAAGCCAACTGCTCTACGGTTCCCGCAGCATGGACAATCAGCGGCGGGTTATGGCCCGCGTTCAGAAACGAAAGGGCGCCGGAATCTGGGTCAAGCTCGGCGTAAAAGAGTGTCACAAATCTATTAGGCGGAATATTTTCAGCCAGATACCGATTAACTGCTGAGATAGTATCCACCAGCGTTTCATGTGAGCCAGACTGGGCGTGAACTGCTGCATGGAGCGACGACATCAGAAGGGCGGCAGCAGTGCCTTTCCCCGACACATCTCCCAGAGCAATCACCAAACGACCATCGTCGCGCTTGATGAAATCGTAATAATCTCCACCTATCTCATAACAGGGAAAACTGATCCCCTGAAGCTCATAACCGGTAACCTGCGGTGGCGCTGCCGGCTGGAACCGCTGTTGAATTTCGCTGGCAAGTTGCAGTTCTCGCTCCAACCGTTCCTGCTGCAGACGCGCCTCTTCCAGTCGCGCGTTTTCGACGCGAATCGCTGCCACCGAGGCAAGAGTAGTCAGCACCTTCAGGTGATCTTCAGTAAATCTGCCTTCCGCTATGGGGGAATCAGCATAGATGATGCCGAAGACGCTGTTAGCGACACCTAATGGCACCGCAAGGACAGAGCGCACTCCCTGAAGCACTACAGTGCCACTCGCGAAGCGGGGGTCGTGCTGCGCGTCGGACGTGAGCACTGACTTACCCCTCATCACCACCTCATCCATCACGTTTCTGCTGACGCGGATTTCACCAACCTCACCTACACGATCCCGCAACCGAGCCACTGCGACACGCATCTCTTCGCTGCCGTCATCTCGCATCATGAGGAGACAGCGATCCGCAGGTACAGCTTCGAACACAAGCGAAACAATCTGTTCGAGGGTTTCATTCAATGTTGCCGAGGCCAGCAACGTGATTCCAACCTTGCTTATCAGGGCCAGCAGATCTCCATGTTTGTCGCGCGCTGCTTGCAATTCCTCCGGCTTAGTGCGCGCGCCTTCTATCGCTTCCAGCAGACCCGAAGTTGTGCGATCACCAGACGGTAAGGCAATTGTGGCTTCTGGGAGTGAGGTCGTGTTATCTGTAATCATCGTGGCACCCATGCTCGAGTTATAGGTGCCGTCGTCGAATACTATTTCCGTTTCACCAATCTGGATTCGCCCTCCAGCATGCAACGGCACAGTACCATCCACATTCGCGCCGTTGTAGAGCGTGCCATTTGCTGAACCCAGATCCTGAAGAAAATACTCGTCCCCTTCGCGCCGTACTTCGGCGTGAACTCGGGAAGCAAAGGGGTCGGGAATACAAAGGTCGTTGCGGGCAGAACGGCCGATGGTGATACGCAAGCGTCCGAGCGGAAAATGATCCGGGGCGCGATCGGGATATTTGACGATTAGTTCAACCATTGAAATGCAGAGCTGTCCTTAAATGTCGACTTACTTTCAAACCATTGCCGGCCGTCTGATTCCCGGTTTCGTTAATTCGTCTCAGTGAACGTCGGAACGTCGCGCACTACAACTGTGCCGGCAATCACATCGTGCAACGTTAGGCCCCGAGCATTCACGGCGGCCACCAGGAATCCGAGCCCCAGTGTTAATAAAGACAGGGGATAGCCTACGAAGTGGCGCAGCATAGCGCGGCCAATACCGACTTCCGTTTCGCCCGGCCGCTCGATACGTAAGCCGGTTGCCCACTTGCCGATAGTCAGGCCCTTAAGACCAGGGAACAGGCCAAGATCCAGGAATGCAACTATAAGCATCATCAGGATACCTAAAGTTTCGGAGGAGCTGCCAGCACTGCGAGCTCCGCCTCCGAGCATGCGGGCTACGAGCGTGCTCAACGCCAGGATTGAAATCAGAATTACATAATCTATCAGAATAGCACCACACCTAAGCGAAAACGGCGCACGAAGCCGTACATGGCGCTCTCTCAACGAGCCCGGAGTGAAGCGGACGGGGCGCCTGGCGGTTGCTTGAATTGCCATCAGAAACGTGATCGAACTTGCGGCCTGCTTGTGCTTAGACTAGTCATCTGCCACCAGTAAGTAGCCCATCCACCAATCACCGCTGACTCACTTTCTACCCTACTAGAAAATGGAGGGTTGTTTCACCCAGGCGCAACTTGTCGCCGCTGTCGAGCACCCTCGGTTGCCGCGGTGCCAGCCGGACCGAATCGTTAATAACGGTGCCATTTACTGATCCCAGATCTTC
Source organism: Pyrinomonadaceae bacterium (assembly GCA_035283325.1). Taxonomy (GTDB): domain Bacteria; phylum Acidobacteriota; class Blastocatellia; order Pyrinomonadales; family Pyrinomonadaceae; genus PSRF01. The sequence continues at coordinate 45,974 of DATEUF010000348.1, forward strand.
CACCAGGAAAGTATCGCCTTCGCGCCAGATGCGTGCATGTCGTCGGGACACCTTAGTCTCTGCATCGAAGCGGGAAAGATCGATCTCCGGGAAAATATTCGAATGCGGATCCGTTCGGCCCAGGAGATTGCTATCTTTCTGTAAAATGAACGAGGCATCGAGTTCGGTTGTTCCCGCAACTACGAGTTTTGCAGTGGGCCGGGAGGCCCTCAGCGTCGCGCTTGCAGCAACTCCAGCGAGTGGCTGTTTTGCTCCACAATGGGCACAAAAAATGTCATCCGCAGCGATGCGGCCACCGCAGAAGCCGCAGTACACTGTTTGTACCTGCACCGTTTCGCTGCCCACCTGCGGCGACGACACCCCATAGCTGACCCGGCCCGACATCAGCTTCTCGAGGTGTATCGCGAGAGCGTCGCGCATCTCTTCCGCGGACGTAAAACGATCTTCTGGTTTGTATTCCACGGCCCGTGTCAAAATCTGTTCCATCTCACTGGAAATCGATGGAGTCAGTTGGCGTGGTCGAGGGTTCTTTGCAAAATCGAAGATCAGCAATGGATTGTCCTGCGGGTCAGCACCAGTCATCAGGTGAAACATCGTCGCCCCCAGGCTATAAACGTCAGAACGCGGTTCCACTCGGCCGCTAAAGAGTTCCGGTGGTGCATAACCCATCGTGCCAACTGCGGTGACTCCCTTCTCCTGCTGCGTCACCCAACGAGCAATGCCGAAGTCTATGAGCATCACTCGACCTGTATTGCCATCGATCATGAGGTTTGCCGGCTTTAGATCGCGGTAGATGATGGGCTTTGGCCTATTATGTAAATAGTCGAGTACGTCGGCGGCTTGCATAGCCCAGTCGGTCACCGTCTTTTCATCAATCCTACCGCCAGGGGCGCTCCTCAGCCGCGACGCCAGGTCGCCTCCGGAGATATATTTCATCACCAGATAGAAGCGAGAAAGCGAGCCATCGTAGAAGTAATCATAGACGGTAGGAATCGAAGGATGCTCAAGCGAGGTGAGCAGAAGCGATTCGCGCTTGAAGTCTCCAATGGCTTTTTCATGCTGGCCAGGATCAAGGTGGGCCTCCACCATCTCTTTGACCGCGCGGGGGGCGTCACCCAGGTTGCGGTCTTTCGCCAGATAAACGGCACCCATTCCACCACCGCCAATGCGCCGAACAATCTCGTAGCGTCCATTCAGAACTGTTCCCGCATCAAGCTGTTTAACTGTTGGTTGGTGCCCTCCGGTGGTGTGCTTTTGCCGCACCACGGCGGTACCCTGAATCTCTACATCACCGGTGACAGCGGCAGGCTCCCGTAAAGGGGGCTGCACGGCAGCGGAATCAGAAGTTTCCCGAGTCTCGGGATTCACGAGCACCTCCTGGCCTTCACCGGCCGGCTCTTCCTTCTGCGCGGCAGCCGATAGCTGTTCCGAGCCACAGTTACCACAAAAAAGTTCGTCGGGCGCCACGTTGGCCCCGCACTCGCGACACTCAACCATAGCTGTAAAAGGGCTTGCCAGTCAGTCCATTGTTCGAGCTGCTTTGCCCGCTCGGTAAATAGACGGCGTTGCCATCGGATTACTTAACTATGTGAAATCTAAGAAAAGTCTTTCCCAAAATAATTTCGTCGCCATCATTCAATGGTTGACGAACGCCCGGGAACAATCGCTTTCCTCGATTGACGAACGTGCCATTCGTCGAGCCCAGGTCTTCGAGGAAATATTGGCCATCACGCAACGTAATACGCGCATGGCGGCGCGAAACTTTTGCTTCTGGATCATCGGCGTCAAGATCGACATCAGGAAATATGCCACCATCGGCGTCCCAGCGCCCGATTTGCGAATCAACATCGCTGAGCAGAAATTGTTTGCCCATGGATTGACCACGCTCGATTACGAGCGTCGCGTGAGGCTTGATCTTTGAACTTAGCGAAGGAGAAACGTTGACTGCGCCGGAAGGGTTAGCGGCAACTTCGGGCTTAGCGGCTCGCGATGGTGCGTGCGAACCATTTCCACCGTCAGGCTCCGCGCGAAATTGATCACCCAGGGGACCGCTGGGGCGACGATTTGGCTTCAAGGGTGCGCCACATTCATCGCAATACTGCGAGCCCTCGAGATTCTCAGTTTTGCATCTTTCGCAAGTAATCATCGTGTTCCCATGTTCCGCATGAGCGGCCGCCCTCTTTTGCCCACAGGACGATAGGTTAGTTAGCTATTTTAGCGCGAAACTGTAAGGCGCGCCAAAGCATTCGGGATTTGGCCTAATAACTCTTGCCGATTGAGATCCGATCCGAAATCACACGAAATTGCACGAACATCGGGTGTAAGTCTTGGGTGACTTAGGGGATCGTTCAGTTGATTACGACGGGGCCAATACCTCAGAGCAGCCCATTAGCTGATTCAGGCCACTGCGCCCCATCCAAATTGGCGGATTTACCCTCTATAATTGAAACTGTTTGGTATTTTTTGACGTAAAAGCTCATCAGGTGGCGAATTTGCGTACTGACCGTGCAACCTTGCTACGTCTTTAATAATCAACTATTTAGATAGGTCTGCTAGAAGGAAAAAACTCAATGGCATTAAGCAGGAAGAAGAAGATCATAATCATTGTCTCGGCAGTATCCCTTTTGGCGCTGGTCATAATCATTAGCGTTTTTGCCAGCCGGAAAGAAGAACCGGAAGTTACCACAGTAAAGATCGAGATCAGGCCAGAGTTACGCCAGACAGTCACCGCCTCGGGTGAGGTGCGGCCGATTCGCTATATCAAATTGACCAGCGAGGTCCCGGGCCGAATCGAGGAGATCTATGTCAACCCGGGCGATCAGGTGACCCAGGGCAAACCGCTGGTTCGGGTTGACCCCACGCAATTGCAGTCCAGCCAGGAAGCCCAGTGGGCAGCCGCACAAGCTTCGATCAGTGATGTGCAGAATGCTCGCAATGCCGTTGCCTCGGCGCAGCAATCCCTGGTTGTCGCGGATGCCTCGGTCGCCGCGGCCCGGCAGCAAGTTGTCGCGTTGCAAACTGCTGTGGATCGGGCGCAAGTGGATTTAAACACCGCCCAGCGCGAGCTCAAACGCAACACCGACCTGATTGAAGCGGGAGTGGCTTCAAGAGCTGAATATGATGCTGCGCGCGATAGGTTTGATCAGGCGAAAATCGCCCTCGACACGGCTAAGGCAAATTTGGAAGCCCAAAGGATTGGGGTGAGGGAAGCCCAAGAGCGGGCTAATCAGCAGAAGATTGCCGTTCAGGAAGCGAGAACCGGTGTTAAGACGTCTGAGATGCGGGCCAGCCAGCAAGCGGCATTATTGCGTGGCCAAGCCAGCCAGCGTTCGAAAGCGACCCAGCTATCGCCTTTGAATGGCGTAGTGGCCGACATCCCCACTCGAGTGGGCGAATATGCCGTAGCAGGACTGTCGACGACGCCATTAATGACCATTGCCGACATGTCCACGATCAACGTGGAAGTCAACGTTGATGAGACCGAGATTTCGAACGTCGAAGTGGGGCAACAGGCAAAAGTGAAGGTTGACGCTTTAGGAGAGAAAGAGATCCATGGAGTAGTCACGCAGAAGAACCCACTGGCAGTCTCGAAATCTGACACGCAAGGCGGGCTGTCAAATCGCGTCAATGTTCAGGAGGCCAAGGAATTTAAGGTCACGGTGGAACTGCGCGAACTGCCGGATGAAATCCGCAATGCTCTCCGTCCCGGCATGAGTGCGACAGCAACTATTACGACGAAGACCAAAAACAATGTGGTTGCAGTGCCGCTGGAGTCGATTGTTGAGAAGTCGCCGGCCTCTCCAACTCCCACTGTCGCGGGCGCTGCTCCGGCGCCTTCACCAAGCGAAAAACCGAAGAGCGTTAAAGGCGTTTATATTCTTGAAGCCAACAACAAGGTCAGATTCATAGAAGTAACCACCGGAATCACCGGCGAAGCTGAAATCGAAATCACGAGTGGCGTGCAGACGGGCATGGAGATCGTGCGTGGACCCAGCCGCGTTCTAAAGACACTGAAAGACGGCACATCCGTCAAGCGTCAGCAGCGTAAGGCGGGCGCTAATGCCAACGCAAACGAGGGCAGCTAATGAGCGATGTTACTCTGGCGTCTCCCCAGGTGGAGACCTTTCTTAATCCGGAAAGCCATGTGAATGGCCACCATAATCCAGCCGCCCTTATTTCCATGCGCCAGATCTGGAAAACGTATGAGATGGGTGCGGAAAAGGTGCACGCCTTGCACGGGGTTTCTTTCGACGTTCACAAGGGCGAGTACATAGCGATAATTGGTCCCTCCGGCTCAGGGAAATCAACATTGATGAATCTAATTGGCTGTCTTGACACGGCGAGCCAGGGGCAGTACTGGCTTAATGGCAAGAATGTCTCAGAGATGGACGACGACGAGCTCGCGCGAATTCGCAATCAGGAAGTCGGCTTCGTCTTTCAGACTTTCAACCTGTTAGCTCGAGCAACCGCGCTACACAACGTCGAACTGCCGCTGATCTACGGCGGCGTTGGCTCCGCGCAACGACATGAGATGGCCAAACAGGCGCTTTCCGCGGTTGACCTGACGGATCGGGTAATGCACCGGCCCAACGAACTGTCAGGCGGGCAACGCCAGCGCGTCGCTATTGCTCGGGCCCTGGTCAATCACCCTTCGATTCTTCTGGCCGATGAACCCACCGGCGCGCTCGATACACATACCAGCATGGAGATCATGGATCTGTTCGGCCGTTTACATGACGAGGGCAACACTATCATCGTCGTCACTCACGAGCACGACATCGCAGCGCGGGCGCACCGCATACTCTCCATCCGTGATGGACTGATCGAAAAGGACGAGAAAATCAAATAAGTCGGTGGCCTAAAGGGGGAGAGCAGGAACTGATGAGAATCGGATGAATCTCCGGAAGAAATCTTACACTCCGATTTACCTTGCAGGGGCGGCACTCCGTGGCCGCCCTTTCTCGCGCCGCGGGGGCGGACATGGAGTACCGCCTCCTAAAAATCCGCGCCGCCTAAATTTGCCCGAGAGGGTTCGCCGTCAACCCGTGTTCCGATTCGCCGCTATTTGGGAAGCGTTCCTTGTTGCTACCAGTAGTCTGCGCGCAAACAAATTGCGGACGGCACTGACCCTGGTGGGAATCGTTGTTGGCGTCTCGGCGGTGATTGCCGTAGTCACGATCATCAAGGGACTGGACAAGACAGTCGCCACGACCTTCTCTTCGCAGGGTTCAACGGTCTTCACGGTTTCCAAGAACCCGCAAATCATTAAGTCGCGAGAAGAGTTCATAAAGTTTAACAAGCGAAAGGATGTTACACCGGACGACGAGGATGCAATCGCGCGTCTGTGCACAACCTGTTGGCGTGTGGGAATCGCCGCCAACGCTGTCCAAACCGTCAAATATGCCGACCAAACATCTGAGAACGTTCGCATTCGCGGAGTGACACCAACTACGATGTTTGACGTTGATGGTGTGACCATCGACGCCGGCCGAATTTGGACGGAAGGAGAAGGCGGTTCTGGCCGTGATGTTTGTGTCGTTGGGCCCGACGTTTTGAAAAACCTTTTTGCCGGCGCATCTGCTGATCGGGCTGTTGGCCAGGAGATTCGAGTAGCAGGTCGTCTATATCAAATCATCGGTGTTCTGGAGCCGCTTGGTTCGATCTTTGGTTTCTCGCGCGACAATGTTGTTTACATTCCCTATGTCTCTTACCAAAAGGCCTTCGGAGCCCGAAATTCGGTTGTCATATTCATACAGGTGCAAACTGCTGAACAGTTGGAGGCCGCCGAAGATCAGGTCCGAACGATCATGCGAAATCGGCGCGGCAGAACCTTCGGTGACCAGGATGATGAAGGGTTTGCCCTGGAAACTCAGGACGTCTTTCTCGATCTGTATGGCAAAGCCACTTCAAATATTTACCTGGTGACGATAGGAGTAGCTGCGGTCTCACTGGTCGTGGGCGGGATCGTTGTGATGAATATCATGCTCGTTTCAGTTACGGAGCGCACGAAAGAGATCGGCATCCGTAAAGCTGTAGGTGCGCGCCAAAAAGATATACTTACTCAATTCCTTATTGAAGCGGTTACGGTTACGGCGATCGGCGGCGCATTCGGGGTGTTTACGGGATTCGGACTGGCGTATCTGATTTCTGCGCTGATCGGATTTCCCTTGCTGATAAACGTCGCTTCCGCCGTACTCGGTGTGGGCGTTTCCTCAGTGGTTGGGATTATCAGCGGCCTTTGGCCAGCGTGGCGCGCGGCCAGGCTGGATCCTATCGAGGCACTAAGGGCGGAATGAACGAAATCGCGAATTGCGGATTGCGGATTGTGTTGCGGCAGCCTGGAAAGGCGACATTAATCTTCCGTTATCCCAATCCGAAATTCGCAATTCGAAATTCGCAATTCTTAAATGATGCGATTTGACGACGTCAAAGAATCGGCTCTGATGGCGGTGGATACGCTCTCAGCGAACAAGCTTCGTTCAGCGCTGACTGTCCTGGGAGTCAGTGTCGGTGTCATCACTGTCATATTCATGGTTTCGATCATTCAGGGCCTGAACAAATCCTTTGCCCAACAGATCGAAGCTTTGGGATCAAATGTGATTTGGGTGACGAAATTTGATCCAAGCTTTGGCCGACAGCCAAGCTCAGAAGAGATACACCGCAAAGATTTGACGCTGGACGACGCAGAGGCCATTCGTAAGGAAGCGCCGTCCATTGTCGGCGTTTCCCCACTTCATCGAAAGATAGCCGAGACCGTCAGGTACGCCGACAAGCAGTCAGATACTCCGATCTTGCTCGGGGCTACTCCGCACTACGAGTTCACTCAATCCAGCTATGTTGCGCGTGGTCGTTTCATTACAGATACAGACATGAGAGAAAGGACAAACATCTGTGTCCTGGGCCAGGATGTGGTACAGGCGTTGTTTCCCTACGAAGAGCCGCTGGAAAAGGAGATCAAAATCAAGGGTCGGCCCTTCAAGGTAGTAGGAGTGATGGAACCCCTGGGTAACATTCTGGGGCAATCTCGAGACAATTCCCTCTTCATCCCCATAACAACCTTTGATAAGTATTATCCCGATGAACCCTTCCCGGAAGTTGTGTTTATCATTATCGTTCGACCGATTTCCCGGGCTTATGTGAAGTCGGCGATCGATGAGATGACTGACATACTGCGCCGCCGGCGTCGGGTTCCTCCAGGCGCGCCGAACAATTTTGGAATCTCCTCACAGGATGCGCTGTTGACTGTTTACAATCAGCTCACCGGTGCAACTTACCTCGTGCTCACGGCAATCTCTTTCGTCGCTCTGATGATCGGAGGGATCGGCGTTATGAATATTATGCTCGTTTCCGTTACTGAACGAACGAGGGAGATCGGAGTGCGCAAAGCGGTCGGCGCGACTAGGCTAAACATCCTTTCGCAATTTCTTATTGAAGCTGTAGTGCTGACAGCCATCGGCGGACTTGCAGGCCTGTTCGTGGGTGAGATCTTGAGCGTATTGACTAATAAATACTCGCCACTACCAGCCTATGTTCCGCTTTGGGCCATCGGTGTTGGGGTGGGCATCTCAGCTGCCATTGGCATCATCTTTGGCTTGTGGCCGGCCTGGAAAGCTGCCCGGCTGAACCCGATCGAAGCCCTGCGATGGGAGTAAGATAGTCTTCCGAGGCTCAGAATAAGTAGAGCAACAAATTTCGTACTCTTTCCGTACTAACCGGGATCGTGAAGTTCATAGAAACGCTTAAACTTGCCGTGTCTGCCATCTGGGCGCACAAACTGCGCTCAGCGCTAACTCTGCTCGGAATGATCATCGGCGTCATGGCTGTGGTGGTGGTTTACTCGCTCATTCAAGGTTTCAACACCTACGTAGACGAAAAGATTGCCGGTATTGGAGCAAAATCTTTTACGGTCCAGCGTTTCAACCCGCTCGAGGATTTTAAAGACACTGACACGATTGCCGCAGCCCAGAGACGGAATAAGGACCTGACTCTCGAAGATTTCGAATATCTCCAGGCACGAGTATCGCTGGTTGGCAAACTTGGAGCTAAAGCCCGAGCTACTCCGTCAGAAGTAAAGCGTGGCAATCAGATTTTGGAAGATGTTTTCGTCTCAGGCGCAACATCCAACATTGCCGAGATCGAAAACCGGGACATTGCAGAGGGCCGCTTTATCGTTGGCGTGGAGAACGACGCTGCTCAAAGAGTCGCCTATCTCGGTGCCGATGTGGCAAGTAAGCTCTTTCCGGCAGGCAATTCGATTGGTCAGGAGATTATTATCGCCGGACTGCCATATCGCGTAATCGGCGTAGAAGTGGCTCGAGGAACCGTTTTCGGTATACCGCAGGACAATTTCATAAACGTTCCATTGAAGACATATGCAAACAATTTTGGCGGGCTGATTCGGCAACGCTCGCTCTTCTTCGTGGCGACGTCAAGAACTGACGAACTATTCAACGATGCCGTAGAAGAAACCCGATTTTTGATGCGCGTTCGGCACAAACTTGGCCCAAACGAAAAGGACAATTTTGGCATTGTCACTCCAGACGCAATAACGGGTCTGCGTGATCGGCTTTTCGGTACGATCTTCATCGTGGCAATAGCCGTGCCCAGTATAGCCTTGCTTGTGGGCGCAATTGTGATCATGAACATCATGCTGGTGTCCGTTACGGAGAGGACCAAGGAGATCGGCATCAGAAAGTCGTTAGGAGCTCGACAGATAGATATTCTGAAGCAATTCCTGGTGGAGGCCATCACACTCTCGGCGATTGGCGGGGCAATTGGGACAATCATCGCCTGGATCATAGGAAGGGTGTTGACGGCCGTCTTCTTCCCGACCTATTTGTCAGTAATTGCAGTGACAATTGCGGTCGGGGTTTCGGCGATTGTAGGTGTGATGGCTGGCGTTTTCCCGGCCTGGAAAGCGGCCAGGCTAGACCCGATTGAGGCCTTGAGAGCAGAATGAACTGGTGAATCGCAGACTTGTCATTCTATTTACGATTCACTATTGACTATTTACCGTTAGCGGAAATGAGACTCCTGCGCAGCGACATCTACGAAAATCTGAGGATGGCGATCTCCACGTTGCTTGCCAATAAGCTGAGATCCTTTCTGACGGTTTTTGGTGTGGTTATTGGCGTAATCACAGTCATGCTGATTGCCTCAATAATCAGCGGGATAGATGTCTCGGTGAAGCGCGAAGTGGAATCATTCGGCACGCGCTCTATCTATATTAGCAAGTTCAATCCGGGCATTCATGTGGGACGGCTGTCGCGCGAGGAGCGCATGCGCAAAGAGTTAACTTATGACGACGCTCTGGCGCTTTCAAGCCTGCCGACGGTTGAACTGTCGGTGCCGTTCCTGGATATCACAAACAATTTCTTCGGCCGCAAGGTTCTGGTTTCCGGGGGCGGAAAAACTTCCGCTTCGGTGGCGCTACAAGGCACGCTGCCGGATTTTGAGAAGGCGGGAACACAGATTATCGACGAAGGCCGTTTCTTCTCTCAGTTTGAGAATGACACAAATCAGACTGTTTGCGTCGTCGGATCGAAGGTAGCAGATGACTTCTTTCGGTTTGGTTCGCCAGTAGGTCAGACCATCAAGCTTGGCGAACAAGAGTGCCGGGTAGTCGGCGTGCTGCAAAAGCGTGAGCAGTTTCTCTTTAGTGGCGGGAGCGATGATCAAAACAACGTCATTTATGTTCCTTACAACGTTGCGCGCAAGCTGAAACCAAATGCCGATGATGTCTATATTATGGCGGTCGCCAAGCCCGGACAAATGGAACAGGCGAAGGACCAGGTCAGGGATCTACTGCGATTGCGGCGGCAAGTGGCCTTTTCCGCTCCTGATAATTTTGGGATGGAAACGGCGGAAGGCGTACTGGACAACTTTCGTTCAATCACGGCGGGACTGGCAATCGCCATGGTGGTGATCTCCTCAGTAGGTCTGATGGTCGGGGGCATCGGAGTGATGAATATAATGTTGGTCTCCGTCACTGAACGCACGCGCGAGATCGGTGTGCGCAAAGCGATTGGCGCGCGCCGCCGCGACATCATGTGGCAGTTTCTAATAGAAGCGGCCACGCTCACGGGGTTAGGTGGTATTGTGGGTCTCTCGGTTGGATGGCTCACTACTTTCTTGCTGCGGCTGTTACTTCCCTCCTATGTTCCGATCTGGGCTCCTATCGGAGGCCTGGTGGCGAGCGTCGGCATCGGAATCATCTTCGGTCTCTGGCCAGCGTGGAAAGCTGCGCGGCTGGATCCAATCGAATCCCTGAGATACGAATAACTTTAGGAAATAAATGTCGGGAACAGTGCCGCCAGGATCAACGCCAGGATGAGACCGATGCCCCACAGGATCAGTGCTATGGTCCAAGCGCTCGCGGAGCTAATCTTCTCTGCGCAATGACGGAGTCCGGTAGCTTGCAACCATAAACTGTAAACGGTGAGCAACCCGAAGAAGCCACCAATTACGTAGAGATAAGGGTGCTCTGTTGGTGAGAACAAAAGGCTGAGATCGGCCTGGACCAAACCGCGTTGTCCCTTAATCGGAGAAATATCATCGGGCGACTTAATATAGAGCAGAACAATACTTAACAGCTTCTCAATCACTATGACTGGTAAAGAAGCATAAAGCGCCACACACAGCGCCTGCCAATAGTTAAGTCTGCCGCCAAAAATAAGGGCCAGTAAGAGTAGGATTGCTGCCAGAAAGAGTTCGAACAGCAGAATGCCCCCGGCATCGGTCAGCGGCCCAGTCACTCTAAGCAATGGCGATCTTGCTGCCTCACGCGTCTGCTCGCGGACTGCATCTGCTCGGTCGGCCGGAATCCAACCTCCCTCGATTGTCTTCTCAATAGGTGCCAACGCTATTACTTCCGGAGTGAGCCGTTGTACAAAAGCAACATGGTAGATAACGGCGCAGACCGCGATAACGAGAAAGGCAGCAAGCCAACGGGGATGAAAACGCAGATTCTCGAAAACCGGCCCCGGCTCGTAGAAGATACGCGTCACTCTCTGCGCGGGATCAAGCGGGGGTGGGGCATCTGGCCGAGGCTCTGGACGTCTAATAAAACTGAGACCGAATATTACAACGCCGATCAATAGGCCAAAAGCGCCCGGCTGCACCGCACCAACGAATACTTTCGCGACTCCCAGCCCCACCAGGATCGCACCAATAACAAAGATGATCACACCTACACTTCGCCGCATACAGGGAGACTCCTTTCGCTCAATTAGCTGTTAGAAGCAAGCGCTTCGAGAAAGTCGATCCGAGGTTGATGGCCGAACGTTGATTGATACGCTCCCGTTACAGGTGATGTTTCAACCTGCAGATGGAGAATGGCAGTTCAGGGGTTCAGCACTTGTGGCTTCAGTCCAGCCGGGTACTCGGATGCACGCCACGACGTGTTCTGGCGATATTTCGCGCAACTCTGGATCAATCCGCGCACAGTCGTCAATAGCCATGGGACAACGGGTGCGAAAACGGCAGCCCGACGGGGGATTTATTGGCGTTGGCACATCACCCTGAAGGACGATTCGCTCGCGCTTGCGTTTGGGGTCGGGAACTGGAATTGCCGAAAGAAGGGCTTGTGTATAGGGATGCAGCGGATGGGAATAAAGCTCCGCGGCTGTGGCAATCTCAACTATGCGTCCGAGATACATCACCGCTACTCGCGTGGAGATGTGCTCAACCACAGCCAAACCATGAGAAATAAACAGGTATGTGAGACCAAACTCTTTTTGCAGGTCCTGCAACAGGTTCACTACCTGCGCCTGCACGGAAACATCAAGAGCTGACACTGGCTCATCAGCAACTATCAGTTTCGGACTCAATGCGAGACTTCGAGCGACCCCAATACGTTGGCGCTGGCCGCCGGAAAACTCGTGCGGATACCGCTTCATGTAATCAGCGTCAAGGCCTACGCGCTTCAGTAGTTCAGCAACACGTGCACGGCGCTCCTTCTTGTTCCCAATCTTATGAATGGCGAGAGGCTCTCCGACGATGTCGCCGACCTTCATACGAGGATTGAGCGAAGCATATGGATCCTGAAAAACGATCTGCATCTCGCGACGCAATTTTCGCAGTTCGCTGGTCCCAAGTGACAATACATCGTGGCCAGCGAAGATGATCCTTCCGCCAGTGGGTTCGATCAAACGCAGCAAACAGCGACCCACGGTTGACTTGCCGCAACCTGATTCCCCTACCAATCCCAGTGTTTCGCCTGCGAAGATGTTGAATGAGATTCCATCCACGGCGCGCACAGCTTCGTCACTACCTTCAACCGGAAAGTGTTTGACGAGGCCGCGCACGGCAAGGAGTTGCTGGTCCATTAAATGCTTGTTCACAAATTACGCAGGGCGGCTAACTCCGCAACCAAATGGGCTCGGCTGGCTCGGCTTTGCCGCCCGATGTGAGGAAGTGGCTTTGCCCTTCCGTCAAGCCTGCCCCCCTTATATATGGGGCTACGCCCCTGTCTTCGGCCGGTGGGGGCGTAGCCCCGAAATTCAAAAGAACTCATCTCGTCGGGGCGAAGCCGCCGCCGCACATCAAGCGGCATAGCCGTTACCCAAGAACTTTGCTCTTCAAAAACAAGAACCTCGAACTTTGCTTAGCAGATATCGTGTATCGTCAATCTGGAGCCTTGTGAAGTCAGCACCACCATTTTTCCCTTCGCTTTTCGCTGCAAGGACTCTCACGATTCACGATTTACTATTCACGTTTCACTGAAGCTGCGTAATCTGCGGATTTATGATCGGCTGCAACTGCGGCGGCGAGGTCAAAGAGCACACAACGCACCTTGACGTCTCCCTCAAGCTGGTACAGCAGAATCTCCTCAGCGGTGCAGCGAGGCATCCGATAAGGGCACCGAGGCGCGAAATGGCACCCAGGGGGCAGCTCTGTCGGACTGGGTACTACGCCTTCAATTGTTTCGAGGCGGCTTCCGCTGGTCACATCTTCAGCAGTCAACTTCGGCACCGATCGCAGAAGGCCCTCCGTGTATGGATGCCTGGGCCTGGCAAACAATTCTCCCACCGGCGATTCTTCCACGATCCGCCCTGTATACATTACTGAGACTCGATCTGCGACCTCCGCCACCACACCCAAATCGTGCGTAATCAAGAGTATGGCCAGTTCGCGAGTACTTCTGAGTTCGTTGAGTAGTTCAAGAATCTGCGCTTGAATTGTCACGTCAAGTGCAGTGGTAGGCTCATCGGCAATAAGCAGCTTCGGATTGCACGCCAGGGCCATGGCAATCATTACGCGCTGACGCATCCCGCCGGAGAGCTGATGCGGATAGTCCCCGGCACGTCGTGCCGGATCCGGAATCGCTACTTCGTGCATCGAGTCTATTGCCGCCCGGCGGGCATCTTTACGAGAGAGTTTCCGATGCAGCCTGAGTGCCTCGGCAATCTGTTCACCCACGGTAAAGACCGGATTCAGCGAAGTCATCGGATCCTGAAAGATCATAGCGATGTCGTCTCCGCGAATCTGGCGCATCTGTTCATCAGAGAGCTTCAGCAGATCTTGACCATCGAAAAAGATCTCTCCGGCGACAATTTTTCCTGGTGGGGCAATCAGGCGCATAACAGAAAGCGCCGTAATCGACTTGCCGCAGCCTGACTCACCTACCAGGCCAAGTAGTTCTCCGCGGTCAATATTGAAGCTCACCCCCGCGACAGCCCTGACCAGCCCAGACCGGGTCGGGAAATGCGTCTCCAGGTCCCTTACTTCAAGAAGGTGTGACATGTAACTAGGATGTTTCCTGAAGTTGGTTCAGTGAGAGTAGGCGGCTGACCGTCATCAGAGGCCAAGCGCATCCATCTTCGCAGTCTCATATTCACCATCTTCTGCCGGATAGCGCAAATGCTGAGATATCCTGCCGCTCTCTTTAGCCAAACCCCAGATAATGCTCTCGCCAGCCGGAACAATTCTGGGCCTGCGGGTAAAGACCGCGTCCAGGAGAGCCTCGTCCGCGTTAATCCATTGCCAGCCCTTACTTTTGAACATCTCAACGAGGTCGTCCAGGAATAGCGCATTAAGCAGATTGAAATGGGTGAGCAGCGTGTGTTTTACAGGCCTCCGCAACACACTGCGAGCGAGCGACTCGTAATATTGAGCGCGCTCCCACATATGCTGAAGATAAAAGTTACGGTAAGGAGATAGTTCTGCATTGGGTTCTCTTTGCAAACGCGCGCGTAGCCGTTGATCAACTATCCAATCTGAGTTGTCGATTGTCACGGACCCGGCCCTGTACTCCTGCCGCTCAAGAAACCTTCGAAGTGCATCTCTTTTCTGGACGGTGTTGCCTTCCTTCAACATTGGAAAGCGAAAGTATTTCCTGAACTGAGGAAACCCTTTGAGAAGAGATTCAGCTCGTAAGATGTCCTCCGCAAAAAATTTGGCAGTTAAAGCAGGGTCATTGTAATTCCGATGAGAGTAGGTGTGATTACCAATCAAATGGCCTGCATCGTTCCAGGCCTTTAGCAGTTCCTTCCCTTGGAGGTCTTCCACATTACGGCCGACGACAAAGAGCGCGGCCCTCATGTGCTGCTTGTTTAACGTAGCAAGAATGGCTTCATTTCGTTCTTGGGCCGAAAGCTTTATTGCGTTACGCCAGGCGAAGTCATCCATCGTCAGCGCGATTTGAGGCCCGAACGCGTGTGGGGATGTCATAGCCTCGCGCATTCTCAGGCCTATGGCCCCAAGGGCAAATCGCTTACCAAATTCTCGCCGGTTCATCTCTTCTTCACTCGGGCAAATGCCGGTAGTTAACTGGAGAACGCTTCCCGATATTCACCCCACACCTGCCGCAGACAAGAGCTGATTTCTCCGACTGTCGCCTCAGCTTCGACACACGCCAAAATTCTCGGCAGGAGATTCTCCGTGCCACGAGCGGCCTCTTCCAGATCGTTTAAAGCGGTCTTTACGGTTGTGCCCTGACGCCTTTCTCTAAGAGCACGCACGCGTTGAATCTGGGCTACTTCGATTGCGGGGTCGATTCGCAAGGTTGGAACTGATGTTTCATCCTCGACTACGAATTTATTCAGGCCCACCACGATCTCGTCACCCTTCTCCAGTGCCCGCTGATAGCGGTAAGCAGAATCCTGTATCTCGCGCTGCACATAGCCAGTCTCTATCGCTCGCAACATGCCGCCCATAACTTCAATTTTTTGTAAGTATTCTTGCGCCCTTTCCTCCAACTCATTGGTAAGCTGCTCGATTGCATATGAGCCGGCCAGTGGATCGACCGTATCAGCAACGCCTGACTCGTAGGCAATTACTTGTTGAGTTCTGAGCGCCAGCCGCGCCGCTCCTTCCGTGGGCAACGCCAGTGCCTCGTCCATTGCGTTTGTGTGCAACGACTGGGTTCCCCCAAGAACAGCTGCCAGGGCCTGAATTGCCGTGCGAACGATGTTTGTTTCAGGCTGCTGGGCGGTCAGGGACGAACCTGCCGTCTGTGTGTGAAACCGCAGCATTAGCGATCGCTTATCGCGAGCCCGAAAGCGTTCTTTCATGATTCGCGACCACAGCCGGCGCGCTGCTCGATATTTAGCTATTTCTTCGAGCAGGTTGTTATGGGCATTAAAAAAGAAGGATATACGCGGCGCGAAGTCATCTATCTCAAGTCCTGCAGTGATGGCAGCATCGAGATAGGTAATACCGTCAGCGAGTGTGAAGGCGAGTTCCTGGGCGGCTGTGGAACCAGCCTCACGAATGTGATATCCACTGATGGAGATCGTGTTCCAGTTGGGCACTTCCCGCGCACAAAAGGAAAAGGTGTCAGTTACCAGACGCAGCGATGGACCCGGTGGATAGATATAAGTGCCGCGGGCTATGTATTCTTTCAGAATGTCGTTCTGGACTGTGCCCTTCACCTCAGCAAACGACACATTCTGCTTCCTGGCTACCGCCAGATATAGAGATAGCAGCGTCGCGGCGGTGGCATTGATAGTCATCGAGGTGGAGACATTGTTTAGTGGAATGCCATCAAAGAGCCGAAGCATGTCTTCCAGCGAATCAATTGCTACACCCACCTTGCCCACTTCGCCGGCAGCCAATGGGTCGTCAGAATCCAATCCTATTTGGGTAGGAAGATCGAAAGCGACAGAAAGGCCCGTCGTTCCATGGGCCAGCAGATATTTATAACGCGCGTTTGATTCCTCAGCGGTTCCATAGCCGGCATATTGCCGCATGGTCCAAAGGCGTCCCCGATACATGTTGGAGTAGATGGCGCGGGTGAAAGGAAACTCGCCTGGCGCTCCCAGTTGCCTTTCGTAGTCGATAGGATCCGTGTTAAGAGGGTTGTAATCGACGGGCAGCTCGATACCGGAAGAAGTTTCAAAGCGTTCGCGACGCTCGGATTGCGTTTTAGCGGTCATCGTTGAAATGTGATAAATACCTGCCGCGCGTGCGTTTCGAAGCCTAGCACAATGTTTGCGAGAGCCGCAATTCTCACCTCTTCCGAGGTGTTCGGGTTCACATTTCGGCCCTTAGCATTAAATAGCAGGGCTCCCAGGTCCGGTTGAGTTGCGCGATTTTTCGGCCATGAGTGGGGATAACATCTTCATCAGCAAACGTGGGGCAGACAGTGCGCGCAACGGACACTTGTGGGTCTACCGCAGTGAGGTTCGGGGACGTCCGGGAGCTGCCGGCGGCTCCGTGGTCTCGGTTCGTGATCCATATGGAAACTTTGTGGGCCAGGCGCTCTTCAGTGACAGGTCTGAGATTACCCTGCGGCTATTGACGCAAGCGGCTGAACTAGTCGATCGCGAGTGGTGGCGCAGGCGAATTCTCGGCGCCGCCGCCCGGCGCCACAACATCTCTTCCGAGACCAATGCTTATCGACTAGTTTTTGCTGAGAGCGATCTCTTGCCTTCGTTGATCATCGATCGCTACGGCGACGTACTCGTCTTGCAAACTCTTTCTCAGGGTACCGATGCCATAAAGGAGACCCTGGTCGAACTGTTGATCGAAGAATTTTCTCCCGCTGCCGTGATTGAGCGCAACGACGTTCGTGTCCGCGAGCAGGAGGGTCTAGTGCGCCTGTCTGGCCCGCTTTATGGCAAATTACCCGATGAGCTGGAGATCACTCAACACGGAATCCGATTCCACGTGACGCCGCTCGGTGGTCAAAAGACAGGCTCATTTCTGGACCAGCGCGAAAACCGTGTGGCAGCCCGCGCACTGGCCCATGGTCGCGCACTCGATTGCTTCACATTTACCGGAGCTTTTGCGCTGCATCTGGCGCACGTATGTGAAAGCGTTATCGGTCTCGACATTTCCGCTCAGGCCATCGCAGCAGCGCGTCGCAACGCCGAACTAAATGGGGCTGCTAATATCGATTTTCGCGAAGCAAATGTTTTTGATGCCTTGCGTGAATTGGAGACCCGTGGGGAACAATTCGATACCATTGTGCTCGATCCGCCAGCTTTCGCGAAGAATCGTGCCAGTATCAAGTCGGGAGCGCGCGGTTACAAGGAAATAAACCTGCGCGCCCTCAAGATGCTCAACCAGGACGGTCTGCTCGTCACTTGCACGTGTTCCTATCACATCTCAGAGCAGATGTTTCTTGACATTCTCGCCGAAGCAGCAAAGGACGCTCATCGCCGGATCCAGATCCTGGAGAAAAGGATGCAAGCCAGTGATCATCCGATCCTCCTGAGCATGCCGGAGACTTACTACTTGAAATGCATTATTGCGCGAGTGATTGAGTAAGCTTGGGACGGCGTTTAGCCTCTGAAGGTTCCCTGGCGCACACTTTCGGCCAGCCGCTTTGCGTCAGGCAGCGCTTCCAGGGCCCGCAGTACCTGAGGATCGCTGTCGAGCAGCACGCGGGCGCCAGCGTCATTAGAAAAGCCGGCAGTAATGATCTCTTCGCGCAGCCGTAGCTTTACGAAGTCCAGATCTTCATCAAGTTGGGTCGTGCTGAGTTGCGACTCTTCATCATTGCGAACCCAGCTGCGAAAGGCGTCAACTACCCGATCGTTGACGGGATAATCTGCAACTTTTGGATTGCGGCCGTACTGCACCTTCTCGACTCTATACGATTCCAGCCCCGGAATGAGTCCGGCCGCGAGTTGCCGCGTGAAGTGAAATGCTGCTTCTGCAATGCGATTTCTGAGCGGAGAAAAATTCAGCGGCTTGACTTCAATATCTGGAGTTATGCCGCCGCCCCCATAGAAAACTCTGCCTGCGGCTGTTTTTACAGCCGGACCGGACTGAATATAGGGAGTCGGCGAAGCCTGGGCCAACGGCGATTCGGGATTACGTGGTCCCGGAGAAGCGGAAGGCTCAGCCTCCTGGTGACGGGTGTAGTAGTCATAAAGCGAGCCTTTCGAATAATCGCGCTGGAGCGACCGTCCATAAGGGGTGTAGTAGCGGGCGGTCGTTAGCGTAAGACCGGTGCTGAAGGGAAGTTGAAAGACCCGCTGCACCAATCCTTTGCCGAAGCTGGTCTCGCCGACAATCAAACCACGTCCATGATCCTGGATCGCACCGGCGACAATCTCTGAAGCTGAGGCCG
>DATEUF010000349.1:0-4283 GCA_035283325.1 Pyrinomonadaceae bacterium
CTCTTTAACGGTTGCCAGCGGAATACGCTTCGAGCCGCTGCGGCGCGATGCCAGGTGCTTCATCAACTTCTTGTTCTCAACGGTGGCTTTCACTTCGCGGTCAAAGTCATCACCATTGCCAACCTCGAACGCCGTCCAGTCCTCCAGTGAGGTTAATACAAAGCGCTGTCCGTCAGCAGCCTGCAAGATGAGGCTGCTGCGTTTGGCCCGCTTGAGTAAGTCGTTGAGCGTCTTGGCGCGGGGGGAAACAGTCACGGTTCTCATATTCTGAAAACCCTCGTCTTGGATGCCGGAGTTGAATGGACTTACCCTTGGCCCGGCCTGGAGATCAGCACTGCCGCTATAACATGGACACGGTCACCCGCGTCCGCCGGCAGGCCTCTGGATCCCCGACACGGAAGGTCCGTCTAACAGTGTACATCGGAATCGACGGGAGTCAAGCCCAACACGACGTGTGTTTTCTGGACGAGGCGGATAAGGCTACGGTGTTCCGGTCGCTTCGCACCTTACCGCTGCCAGCGACGTACGGGCCGGTAGGAGGCTGCCTGCAGAACAGCAGGTGATGTCTCCTGATAGGGCATCACAACTGCATCTACGACTTCGTGTCGCAACGGCCGTAACTCAGCCAGCGCGCTGCATACCACGGGTGTATGACTTGCTGAGGGCGTGCATTGTGTCGCGTGGCAGATCCACCAGGACAAAGTAATCCGCCGGGTAGAGATAGTCTTCGCCGCTCTCGTCGACAACGCGCAGGTCTCCGTGCCGCTCAGCCTCTTTATCCAGGAACACGCGATAGACCTTGTGCAATTCCAATGAGGCGGGATATTCCGAGTTGTCCACGCAGATCGCAAAGCGGTGTAGATGCTCTTCGCGTTGGGGTCGGCATAGGTCTAGTCCAGGTGGCGAAGGGTCTTACGCACGGCCCGAAGGGGAGGAACGGCAGGGAGGCAGGTGACTGTCTCCCTAACCGTAGCAGGGCAACCTTACATCCGCCTGAGCACAGCATTACGCCAACTCTACTCTCAGTTTCTTCCCCAACGCCAACGCCGCTCGTTCCAAAGTCGATATCGTCACTGACGGATTGCCCGGATCCAAAAGTCGCTCCAATGCCGCTCGGCTCGTCTTCATCCGACTAGCCATTTCGGTCTTGGTCAGCCTCCGCCGTTTCATCTCTTGGGCGATCTGGAAGGCAATCACTCGCTTTACGGCAGTGGCTTCCACAGCATCCAAAAGCCGCTCCTCCCGCAGATAGTCATCAAAGTTGCTACCCCTGTGCTTTGTCTTCATATGCATTACTCCTCACGTAAATCGGCTAATCGCTGTCGCGCTGTCTTCAACTCCCCAACCGGGGTCTTCTGGGCTTTCTTGATAAAGCCATGTAACAACACCATAGTCTGACCCTCAACTGTGAAGATCACACGTGAAATGCCCTGGCTGAGGTGTGAGCGGACTTCCCAAAGACCCGGCTCCAATTTCCGGATCAGCGGCATCCCTAACGGCCAGCCAAACTGCGCAGTTTTGATATCTTCGCCGATGCTCTTGCGATCTTCGCGCTTCAAGCTTTTCAACCATTCGCGGACGGGTTCATTGCCAGCCTCCGTACGGTAGAAGACCACCCCCAAGATTGGCTCATTGCTCTCCTGAGTTTCGGCCATGCACGTATTGTATCAAATTTGGTACATCTGTCAAGGACGATTCATATCCGCTGTGTGGCTGTCAAACGACACCAGCAGCGCGCATCAACCTGTTACCGTAACTGCAAGGGTGTGCCGATGGAGTAGAACAGAGCGAGGTGATGACCCATCAACCGCTTGCCCGCTTCGCGCCATCGGCGATCCCGGCCTGGAAGCAGAGGACCCGAGCTAAGCGGGCAATACGATCGCTCGCGGCGGACTGTCCCCCAGGCGTGCCGGGCTGCCTGTGCAAAGCGTGCGGCGTGATCAATGCCATAACAGGGATACGGTCACCCGCGTCCGCCGGTGAGCCTCCAGATCCATGACACGGGAGGTCTATCTGACAGTGTACATCGGAATCGACTGGAGTCAAGCCCAACATGACGTGCGTCTTCTGGACGAGGCGGATAAGGCTACAGTGTTCCAGCCGCTTCGCACCTCACCGTTGCCCGTGACGCACGTACCGGTAGAAGACTGCTGGCAGAACAGCAGGTGATGTCTCCTGATGGAGCATCACAGCTACATCTACGGCTTCGTATCGCAACGACCGCAACTTGGGCGGCCCGCTGCTTTATACAGCCCTTGCCTTCACGGTGGCCCACCGTTCAGCCATACGCTTCATCTCGTTAGCATACTTCGGCCAATCATGCAGCGTTGCCGGATCAAAGTCAGCACCGTTCGGCCAAACCAGCGTGTGCACTTCTGGGTCTATCTCAACCTGATTGAAAAGCCTCTCGTCGCGCAGTGGGCCATACATCTCTCCGACTAGCACGGGCCGAAAGTCGATCGTCTGCGCCACGCCATCGTCGAATTCAACTCGAAGCGTGGAGGGACCGACAATCTCGAAGTTGACCACGCGGTAGATTGGATGTGCCATTGTATACCTCTATCCCTTACTTGAGCGGAGCGATCCGGAACGGCTGTTGACCCGCCTGTAGTCGTTCCCAGTTTTCCAGCAGTTCACCCTGGTGCAGTTCTACCCAGGCTTCGACCAGGCGCTGTTGGCGTATGGGCAATGCGCCGTCAATGACTTCAATGGGGTCAATGCTGTAGATCGCGACGGCATTTTGATAGTACGCATGGAAGTGAGGCCGATGATGCGGCGCGCCTGGCTCCGTGTACATGCGAATGATGACACCGAAGAAGCGAGTGATTTCTGGCAACGGTCTGCTCTCCGCCTCACGCGAGTCACAACAGGGACACAGTCATTCACGTCCGCCGGTGGGCCTCCGGATCATCGACACGGGAGGTCTGTATGACAGTGTACATCGGAATCGACCGGAGTCAAGCTAAACATGACGTGTATTTTCTGGACGAGGCGGATAAGGCTACAGTGTTCCAGCCGCTTCGCACCTCACCGTTGCCAGTGACGCACATGCTGGTAGGAGACTGCTGGCCGAACAGCAGGTGATGTCTCCCAATGGAGCATCACAGCTACATCTACGGCTTCGTGTCGCAACGACCGCAACTTGGGCGGCAAATTGCATTACTCGCTCCAAATCAGGACTGTACTTCGCTGCGAAAGTAGAATCCTATGGCTGCACCAACCAATCCTCCAAACACGCCAGAGACAGTGCTGATGACCTGTAACACTTCAGTTGTTGGTAGTCCGCGAAGAACCCATCCGCCCAACAGAATCACAAGTACAAGCACAAGAAAGCCACCGATAGCAATATAAGCAATCCAGGTACGGGTTGACTCGCGTCGTATGACGGCAACTCCGGAGAGATTCGTGACTTGTTGGCGGCGTTTACTCATTTATCCTCGCCTCCCTTACTTCTGTGGCTTTGTGGTGTGCCTCTAATGCTTCCTCGATTTTCTCCAGCGTCGTTCGTACCTCTGAGCTTTCGCCCTCTCTATGCCCAGTAAGAAGACTGAAAGCAACTAAAAGATTGCTGACATCCTCAGGTGCTATGCCGGGCTCAGTAGCAGGTTCTTGAGTGTCCCGTTCGGCGCTCTCGGTTCTACCCGCTACAAGGATATGTTCAATAACAAGGTCGACGATTTTTGGATTAGCATTGGGCTTCAAGATAGCTACCCTTTCGGTATCGACTGCCATTTTTAGCAACGACAATGCTTGTGCAATTGCATCTTGCTCGCTTACGCCAACTTGGCCTAGTTGGGCGAGAAGCTTTTCAGCCTCATCAGTTAGTTTGAGATGCAATGTCTTGGTCATTGTCACCTACCTGCCTTTTGGCTGTGGGGCGACCTCCCCAAAGTCATAAACAGGGACATGGTAACCCGCGTCCGCCGGTGGGCCTCCGGATCCCCGACACGGGAGGTCTGTCTGACAGTGTACATCGGAATCGACTGGAGTCAAGCCAAACACGACGTGTGTTTTCTGGACGAGGCGGATAAGGCTACAGTGTTCCAGTCGCTTCGCACCTCACCGTTGCCAGTGACGCGCGTGCTGGTAGGAGACTGCTGGCAGAACAGCAGGTGATGTCTCCTGATGGAGCATCACAGCACCATCTACGGCTTCGTGTCGCAACGACCGTAACTAGGTCGCTCGATGAGTTGAATCGTACTCAGTGAACGAGAGCCGTGTTGGTTTACTTGACCGGCAGCCTTCTGAATCTATGACCATCAGGCTCGATGACGACAAATGCT
>DATEUF010000350.1:0-4026 GCA_035283325.1 Pyrinomonadaceae bacterium
TGTGATCTTCTTGCCGACGTCCTTGATCAGCACCTTGCAAGCCAGCGCGTTGCGGCCGTTGATGCGCATGGCGTCCGAACCGCAAATGCCGTGCGCGCACGAGCGGCGCAGCGTCAGCGTGCCGTCTTGATACCACTTCACCTGGTGCAGAGCGTCGAGCACGCGATCGGTCTCGTCGGCCTCGACGTCGTGCTCGCTCCACCACGACTTAGTGTCTTTCTCGGGGTTGAAGCGCTGAATCTTAAGATGAACCTTCATTATGTCTCCCCATCTTTCGATCTATCGAGTCCATTGCCAGCCGTATTCAGTAACTTGATTGCTCATAGTATTGGGACAAGCCTTCCTTGGCAATAAACTCAAGAGCCCTCAATGCCTCATTCACGACCTCACTCGTTTTTCTCTGGAACTCCTGACTTTCCAGAGTAGTGGCAGGTTCCTGCAGTGAGCGCAGAGATTTTTCAGCCTCCGGATGACCCGAGAGCCCCAACCCTATGATGGCCATAATCGACAGTTGGATATTCCTCTCCTCTACGTTAAGGTGAAAAGGGCTCGTCCAAGAGGGAACTCTTTCTGTCCAGACATTCGGATCTAAGCTCTCTTGCAGATAGGTTAAGGCTTTTTGGTTTCCGCTTTTGTTGAGTAAATATCCTAAGGAGCCTATAGCACCTGTTATCGCTTTGTAATGGGAGGGGGAGAGTTCTCCGTGAGCGTCTTTATTGATGAATTGGAGTAAAGGCTCTATGGCTTTCTCGTCTCCGATCATGCCTAATGTGATCACAATATTAGACCAATAGGGTTCTTCGGCAGGATCTTGAAGCATATTTATTAAGATGTCCACTTCTTCAGTGCCATATTGAATCGCGTTTTGATAGAGTACGCCGTGAATATAGAGTCGGTGGACAAACTCTCTGACATCCGTTCTCTGCTCTGAATCTTCCGGTGCTTGAGGAACCGAAGGAAGAAACTCATTCAACTGTGCAGCCGGTCGCGGTTGGAGGAAAGCAGCACACTCGTTCGCATCAATGATCCTGTTTGATTCTACAATGAAATAGTTCATCAATCGGTATAAACAATTAGCCTGGCAATTCTGTAATCCTTGGTTGTTGCCAAACGCGTGCGCCCAAAGAACACCTGCCCTCGGGTATGGCCCGATGTCTTCGACGATAAAAGAGTCCCCTGGAAGCTCAGCACAGCCAATAAGATTCATAGCGAAGGTTGGGTAACAGTAGTTTAGTTGACTCACGACCTTTACATTCCCTGGTAATGCCATGACTATATCTTGATCCGCTAGTGTATTGATGACACCAGTACCAACAGTGAAAACAGAGACATCCTCATCCCGAATCATTCTGACAGGACAAGCCACATCTCCCGGCCCGTCGATGGCTTGGAGCAGGCCCGATCCCTCGGCCAGAATTGCATCCGCATCCTGGTTTTCGAAGACAACTGTATTATGGTGGCTTACCAAGAACCTGTGAACGGATAAGCGGTGGTTTCGATCTGCTCCTGGCTCGTAACCGTCCCATTGATAATCTGGCCCAGAGGACGATGCTTTGGCTGCTGTTTGTGGATTACTATCCAACATGGATCCATTGTGGGCCCGATTGGCAAAGTGGTTATGGGTGTCGCTGGCGCTGATCGTGATGCGGAGCATGTCGGCGCCCAATATATCCGGCGTAAACCCGCCCCGCCAGAAGGCTGGCCCATCCGCTCCATCTCGACCAAACGCTAGTTTGGTGACTCCGATTTCACCAATCTGTTCCTGGATAATCTGTACCTGAATCGAATCTTCATCCAGCTCCTTGCTTGCGCCGCCATGATCCCTGGCGTACGGCCCGAAACGTACTTCGATTATTGCCGGGGTGTTGCCCTGGAGAGGTTCGGCGCGTAATATTTCCAGTTGGCGCTCCTTCAATCTCGTCACCGTAACCTGTTGGCCAGACGACAGGTCATTGATGTCTACCGTCTCCCATTGGTCTTCCCACCGCGCATGATAGGCGATGTCCTCTGGAAACCCCGCGCCGGGTTGTGTGACGATAACTTCGACGACATAAGGTGGGTAGTTTACGATGTCGTAGTAGAACCGCAGCAGTGCGGCGCTGCACGCAACCGCCTCCGAAATGAGCGTCTCGCCCATCGTGCGGAAGTTGCCCGGTGAATTCAATGGAATGGTTGGCCCAAGTGGTATCCCATTCAAAACGTGCAGTAAAACTTCTGGGTCCCACAGTCCTGGTATAGACGGGAATATGGTCGCATATAGATCGCTCAGATTGGTGAGTCCAAGGGCCAGCTCATTACCTTTAGGCACCTTATATCCGTTTTCCCACCAGCCGGATTGTTCGATGGAACGGCTTGCCATGCTGTTGAAGAAATCATCCAGCTCATCCACGGTTCCCTGGTTCGGGCAACCTGGCCAGGCTGCCGTGGGCCATTGGTCAGACAATTCATCCCAGAGCTTCTCATAGCCGACCATTTTAACCAGGCCCTGGTTAAAGACAGGAACTGGTACGCCCATGCCACTGCCAGGGTGGGGCTGAAGCCTTGGATGGTCAGGCTGAGCCATATCCTGAATTAGATGCACGACGTGCCCAAGCCAGCGGTACGCCAGCTGTTTGCTGGAGGCGGAATAGTCGTACATCTCGATGGCGTGTTTCCAATCTAAGCCATCAGTGTGCTGATTGCGGCCCCATTCGAGGGCACTCGAAAAAATGTCGCCTGACGGTCTTTTCATGAAGCGAACGGGCTTACCACTGGCAATACTCTCTTTGATACTCAGCAGCACCAAGCCATGGAACCAGTCCTTCCACGGCAAGCCACTCGTGGAATTTGGGTCGTAGAAATGGTGGAAGAACCGGCCATCGCCAACCTCGACATCGATCAGGCTAGCAGGAGGCAGGAAAACCTTCATATGTTGGGTATCCGACAGGACAGGGTTATCCTCGGCTTGGTCTCCATCTGCAATTTGGTCGATGATCGCCGATTCGCCGATCTCAGTATAGGGCGGATCGATTCCAGCTAGAATAGCGGCCTGTCGTCCCATCAACCAATGCGTTGGATCTTCAGAATAGGTTGGTTTGAGTGGCACGTCGATCCGAGGCGCTGCCGTGACTCGCGTGTCCATGGTGGAGGTCGGCTGAGCTTGATTAGCTACGAAGGGAAGATAGACCTGAATTGAAGATGTTTGAATACTCGTCAGGTCGATCACGGGCAGAGCCATAATCGAGTCATAAACCACGCCCTTAGTGGAGTCATACACGGCCAAACTCTGAAACGAAGCGGCCAGGAATGACAATTCCGGAGGCATTGGCTGGCCGTCCTCGGTTGTAACGGCGGATTCCCATTTCAACAAATATACTTGACGCCCGGGGAGCAGCACTTCTTCGCGAAGTTGTTGTTCCAGTTCAGGCAAAGTCGGTTCTATGATTAGCCAGTCTGCGTTTTCCGGAACGCTGAAGGTCACATACAAACTAGGGGAGTTGTTTATTGGTGGGCGTGCAAAATACAATACTCGGGTGGCTTGCGCCAGTTCGGCGGCCAATGTCGCCGCGTTTTCGGTCGTGATCTCGGCGTGCAATGTGATGGTAATCTCGCCGATTGGCAGGTCGAAATACTGGATGAATTCGCTTGTTACGTTGTGGAGGGCTTCCTCGGGTGGTGGCGTTCCCTGTGCTTGTGCTCCGACCATCGGCGTTGGTAAGCCGTTGAAGCCCACTACAGCAATAAATGTGATCCCTGGAAAGAATCCCATCAATAAGAGAACTAACCATCGCTTTCGCGCTAACATGAATCGCCTCCTCTATCGCCAGATTACCAACGAAGCTTCGCCTCGAATCGGCGAGTATCGGCGCCGGTGCTGGCTGAGCGACGTTAGTACTTCCGCTCTGCCGGCTGGAAGCGCGTGATCGTGACTGGCTTATAGGTCACTTCTAGCACGCCGTTCTTGCGCGTCACAAAGCTGTGCTTCAGCCAGTTCGCATCGTCGCGTTTGGGGTAGTCTTCTCGATAATGCGCACCCCGGCTCTCGGT
>DATEUF010000351.1:0-44765 GCA_035283325.1 Pyrinomonadaceae bacterium
TATACGCGACTGCAGTTGGCAAAAGAGCATATGAATACACAGAAAAGCAACAGGGCTACTTTACATGGGCCGTTGTGGAAGGGCTCAAAGGCGGTGCAGCAAAAGAGGGTGGGGAGATTACGCTGGCCAGACTTGTCAGATACGTACAGGAGACAGTGCCTAAACGAATTGCTATCGATCTGGGCACCGCTAAGGAACAACGACCGTTCGCAGTTATTGAGGGATACCGGGCGGATGACTTAGTCATTGCTGTAGCAGATCCTTCTCAAGCCGCCCCCGTATCCAGAGTGTCAGAGCGGGCTCCGTTTAATCCGGCAGAGATCGAACTCAGCTTCTGGGACTCCATCAAGAACAGCACAGATCCCGAAGATTTTCAATCCTATTTGCGCAAGTATCCCAATGGTCAATTCGCTGAAATTGCCCGCAGACGAATAAATGCCAACGGGGGTGGGAATAAGACATCGTCCTTTCCATCTTCTCCTGCTTTTTTTACCTTGAGGGCGGCAGTACGAGCTGACGCCGTCAATAATGGCTGGACAAACAGCGGCTTGGTAGTACGCAAAGGGCAAAGGCTGCGGATTACGGGTTCCGGACGAGTGTCCCTCGGAAATGGCCGATTTTCGACTCCGGCCGGCTTGCCAACCGTCGCGGACAACGAAAAGTTAATGCGAACCGAGCCGACTGGCGCCCTGATTGCCGTAATTGGAGACGACAACGACGATTTTATCCTAGTTGGTACCCGCCGGGATTTTGTTGCTCAGCGCGACGGCGTACTTTTCTTGGGAGTGAATGAAGGAAGATTGACGGATAACACGGGAACCTTCGATGTAGTTATTGAGGCGGAAGCCGGTGCGAGCCGCTAAGGCAAACTTCCAACTGTACACGGGCATCAGAAAATTGGTCACAATGTAGGTCGGCGCTCACTGGGCAAACCGGCGTCGGGTTTGCACAGGCTCCTAAGCAAGGACACTTTTATGAAACTCTCCATCAAGTCCAGATACTTCCTGGCTTTCACTGTTTTGGTGGCCCTTTTGCTGGGCTCTGGAGTAGATCTCGGTTTTTCCCAGGCGCGCCGCCAGCCGCCCGCTCCCAATCAGAAGAAAAACAAACGACCGGCCGAAACGGGGCAAGAGGGCCAGAAACCCGAAGAACCTCTGCCGCCGGATTTGAGCGGGAAACCGCAAGAGGCTGAGAAACTCACCATTTCCACCCAGATAGTAAACGTTGACGCGGTCGTCTATCACAAAAAGAGTGGCCAGATTGTAACGGGTTTGAAGAAGGAGAATTTTTCAATCTTTGCCGACGATAAACAGCAACAGATTACAAACTTCTCAACTCCGGAAGCGCCAATCACGGTTGTGATGGTGGTTGAGTACAGCAAGTGGTCTGAAATATTCGGTTACTATGGAGGCGGCGGTGGTTTTGAGCCGGGCACTTATGAGGTAATCCGCCCGGTGGCAATGTTTCTTTCGCGCTTTATCAAGCCGCCGGACGATTACGTTTCCGTTGTCGCTTTTGACATTCGCCCTACACCCCTAACAGACTTTACCAACGACCCAGGTCGTATCAACCAGGTGATCAGACTGTTGCTGAACAACTATCCGGCCTTCAGAGAAAATAACCTCTTTGACGCACTCAAGTTTGTGCTGGTAGGTGGTCGCGGCGACTCGGTCGTGCTCGAGGATTCTAAATCTGAGAGATCGGACTATTCCGGACTGGTGAGCGTTCAGGGCCGCCGTCGCGCTGTTATTTTGGTTGCTTCCGGTATTGATACTTTCAGCAAGATTAACTATGGAGATGCGCGCAAGGTCTTGCAGAACGCCGGGATTCCCGTGTACATAATCGGAACCGGCAATCTTTTCTTCAAAAAGTGGGGTGATTTTCTTGGTGCCACCGACAGTCTCTCCGGTGCTCCAGGAAGAATGACATTCCTGCAAGCCGACAACACACTTAAGACCTTTGCGAAGGAGACCGGTGGAGCGTATTACCCGGTTACTTTCGAAGGGGAACTTCCCAAAGTTTTAAGCTCAATCAACTCTTTGCTGCGTAGCCAGTACAGTCTGGCATTCAACCCCGGTGATGTCCGGGATGGCAAGCAACACAAGATTAGAGTGAGCGTTGATGTCAACGGCGATGGTGTCGCGGACGATAAAGAGTATGTTATCCAGGCGCGGCAGTTTTACATTTCGCCAAAGCCCGATGGCACTGCAAATGGAAAATCGTAGCGAGCATTTTTCGCTGGTCAGAGCTTCAATACACCATTTTGCACAGCCGGTTTGCCATCCAGCGTGACGCTACTGCCCGGAAGGTAGGCGGTAACTCCATATGAAATCTTGTTGTCTCCGCCCGCCCACGTATTGTTGCCAATTCCTACCGTAACCGTGCCCGATTGGATCCAGTTACCAAGCCGGCTGGCCGCTGGAGTGCGGAAGTTTGGATTGATGCCAAAATCTACAAACGCGAAGAGTTCCTTGCCAGCTCCTGTGGCGTCGTATTGTGCCTTCAGCTTTGGAAAACCCGGACCTGAACCATTAATGGAGGTCAGTTTGCCGGCGACAAATGTCAGCGTTAGATCCGTCAGTTCCTGTCCGGCATAGAAGTCACGACTGACTACCACCTTTCCTTCCGCGGTTCCGGCGACTGGTGCGCAATAGACCTCGCCAGCGGGCAAATATACTGATACTGCGGGACCGCCCTTCTTAACGTCTTCGGCGGAAATGATCCCATCGCTAACAAAGAAGGGACGACCTTCGATCCGTACCTTTAGGTCCGTTCCGTTGGAATTAGTGATGTGCAGTTCTTTGCCCGCGGAGAGCGCCGCCCTTACTCTTTCCCCTGTTGTCTGCAGTGCGGAATAGTCAGTATTGACTGCTGTCCAGAAACTTTTAGCTAACTCTTCCTGAGTTATACCGAAACGCTTAGCTCTCCAGACCGTTGGATAGAGTCCATTACCAACCGCAACTTGCCTGACATTGCGTTTGAGATACAAATTGCCTACCGGCGCAGCAGCAGCTCCCGTCGCAGCAAGTCTGGCTGGTGAGACATCTGCAAGGAGACCCTCAGCTTCGTTGGAATCGATCGAGATGCTTACAGTCGGAATAGTCGCCAGTCTCAAATCAAGTTCAGGTGACTGGGAGTCGTACTTTTCTGGCACTTCTTCAAAGTACATCCTTGCCATGCGGTCGCTCGAGAGAGTCAGAAGTGGAAAGGCACCAGCCTTTCGGGAATCCGTAGCAAGATTCTCGAGCAGTTCCAAATCGCGCGCGCCGCCGTTGATAAATACGATATCCCCTTCTTTCACGCCAGCGACATCAGTTATCAGGCGATTGGAGAGAGCTTCGAGATCTGATGCCGGTACAACTTTGGGACTTTCGCTTGCCGCAGGTGTGACGCTACTCTCACCGAGATTTGCGGTGGGTCCTGCTTGCTCACAGGAGAGCAAAATTGAAGTGGCAATTAGAAACAGCGCTATCGGGAGAACTCGATTCATGGAAGCGGCTCCTTTGGTGTGACTGGAATGGGGATTTGCACCCTGCTTCTATGCCAAGAAGCATGAAAAGTCAATGAATGGAGAGTGATCGTGAAATTTGGGAGGTCGTCTGGCGCTAATGCCTGAGAATTCAGAGCCCATACAGCCGCAGCCGAAATTCATCATTGAAGGCTACTATGTCAGCCTTGCGGTTTGAGAACAACCGGCTCTCACGCAGCAGCATTGGCAGGCCGCCGCCGGTCAGCTCCAAACCATAGGCAGGACTAGAAAACAGGGCCGCAAGTTGCGGATTCAATCTCTGTGGCACGCCGTAGCGAATCGCTCGTTGGGCCAGCGGAGAGAAACCTGCTGTGCGACGAGGATTAATGAATTCCAGTGAGCGGTCAAAGATGTGGAGACGCGTGGTTTGCTCTCTCAGCACTAGGTCGCGATGAACCAGAAGATTGGCAAGCGCTTCACCTACCACACCCTGATGATAGTCTGCCCGGGGTTGCACGGGACTCTCTTCTGTAGCGGGAGGACGGTTGCGCGGGCGCTTGTCCCAAAGATCGCAATAGCGCCGAATGAAGCGGAGCGTTGCTTCGTATAGTGTGTGCAGGTTGCCGCTAAGCTCAACACGTTCTACGACGGGCGCCTGGAGTGAGTCGCCGGCAAATCGCGTGGCGATCACAGTCGACCGCGGCACAAGTTTGCTAACATTTTCGTCCTGTCCAAAAAGCAAAATACCGGCAACGGTGGGCACGACTTGCATGTCGTTGTTTGTTGCTAAGAGCAGATCGCGCTCCAGTACTGTTGCCGTCGGATAGCCTGACGCGTTTGCTTCATCAAAAGCGTCGCCGGCGAACTCCCTTAGAAAGGTCCAAAGATGGGCCTCATCAATGTCCGCAATCGTGGCGTCAATTGCTGGCACATCCTCGTAGCGCTGCGGTCGGGCCTCATCAAGCAGCGCCGAAAGCTCTTCCCGGGAAGCCTCACGTTTGTCAGCACCCAATCGAATGTAGAAGCGTCCATCGCGGGTGCGATAGGGGCGGCGTTTGCCCTCGATGTCGAGCGCTACCACCCGCCGCCCATTGTCAAAGGCGACGCGGTCGATGAACGGAATCAAGGCCGGCTGAATCTCTTCCCGGCAGATGCGAACCAACTCTTCCTGAACACTTTCAGGGTCATCAACGCCTTCAATTCGCATCTGATCGTTTACGCCAAAAATCATCACGCCGCCACCCGTATTCGCCAGCGCCACAATCTCCTGGGCTATGCGTTGGCTATTCGATAGCTTTACTTTCAGCTCGAGAAACGTGTCTTCGCCCCCGCGCACCAGACGCAGTAGTTCAGTTCTGGATGTTAGTGGAGCGGCATTTGAGAGGATGTACTCCTGGAAGGAGCGTTCGGTGGCAGGTTCGTGCCTCTGATTGCTGCGAAATCTCTTGCGAGCCATTTGTGTACTGACGGGGCTCTCGAAAACCCGCCCGGATGCCGAGCAAAACCCCAGACATCGCTGGATTAGTTAAGATTACGTTTCTGCTACTACTGGTTCGCTGGTTCGCGCACGACCTCTAGTATCTCTATTTCCTGCCGTTGGAGTGATTCACCCTGGGAGCCGATGATCAACAGATAAGAACCGAGCGCGACTGTCGCCCACAAGCCGAGTGTAACATATTCGATAGCGAAACTCTGCGTGAGGTATCCCGCGGCAACGGCGGCGAGGGGCGGCAATGCCAACACCAGGATCATTGGAATCAATAGCAGTCCAACCACACCCGACACGTTCAGTCGTTTGCCGAATTGCATCCTTTTGGGAAATCGCACCGAAAGCCAATTACCGATGATTGAAATTGAAGCTGCGAAGGTAACAAAGCTAAGCACAACAAACAGAAGCACGTCTGGTGTGAGGTCGTGGAACACGAGCTCGTTAATTAGGAGCAAGACGGCCGAGAACACCAGCGCGACTACGCTGAGAGCTATATTCTTCCCAATCAATATTTTCTTCCGCGCTACAGGCGCCAGAATCAGAGTTCGCATACCGCCTTCCTCGAACGCGAATTGGTTACAGGAAATCCCTGTCAGGATCAAAAACACATAGAGGACCCCACCCGTAACCAGCATGCCTGCGCCATAACTCAATAATCCATGGTCGAAAGGGGAACCGTTTGATACAGGTCTGCCCAACCGGCTCGTATTCATGAATCTAACGACGATAAGGATTAAAGGCATCAGCGCCATCATCCGCAACTGAGCATTGCGGGTGATGTAACGTAATTCCTTTTCAACAATGGCTGAAGTTTCCGGCGAAAGTAGGGGTAGTTCCCAACCACCGTAACTCTCGACCTCTAACGTTACGGTTACAGCTGCACTGCGGTGCTTGCCTCCTATACCCAGGACAGCCCGGCGCGCGAGCCAATACGTCGCGGCGATTAAAACGGCACTGTAAACCGTGAGGGTGGTTACTGCCAGAAGATATCCGCTCAGGTCCGTCTGCAAGCCGTGGGTGAAGGCATAGGCGGCAGCACCCGGCGGTGTCCAACGCAGGCCAGTGACTGACTCGGCATGCCTGAAGAGCACGGGCGCGATCTGACCAACCAGTGCTCCACCGAGTCCGGCGACGGCGCCTATCAAAGCAATGAGTGTCTCGCCGCGCGTGCGTCTTTTTCGCGTCAGATACCCGATTGTCGTGGCCAGCCATTTTGATAAAGCTATGCCAAAGACTGTTGCGGGAATTGCGGCCAGGATTGCCATGCTAAGCTTGTGAGTGCCGAGCCCGGAGCCAAGGGCGATTGCCAGAACCGCCGGCAGGGCAACGACTGACTGCAATGTCGTCACTTCGCTGACCAAGTCGAGAACAAAGAGTTTTCGAAGACTGATTGGGTACAGCAAAAATCGGCCAGGCGCGAACTGTTTGCTGCTGCCAGTACTTAGAGGAAGCGTCGCCCAGATAAGATACAGGAACGCGAATATGGTGAAGAAGATGAATTCTGGAGAGATTGCAGCCGGAGTTTGGCTCGAGTCTGTCGCCTGCATTGCATCAACTAACTCATGGGATGTGGTGAGCGCATAGGCGGCTATTCCGAGGCCCGCAGCGATAAACAGGGCAAGAACCAACGTCGCAGAGACTGTTAAAAGCGAGGCGATGCGGTTGACGATCGCTTTCGAACTTCTCAGTGAATTTCGAAAGAGCGTCCATTTCAGCCAGGCAAGGGTGCGAAGTTGACTCATTGTCAATAGTCAGTAGTTAGTGGTCAGTTTGTCAGTTGTCGGTAGTCATCGATTAGTTTGTCGGTGGTCAGTGGTTCGCGGTTCGTAGCCCGTGGTTCGTGGTTCGCGGTCAGAATAACCCCAAAGTGAAGTTTGGGGTATTTCTGATAAACCGCGTCTCAGCTTACTTAGGCCGAAGTTAACATTCCCCAAACTGAAGTTTGGGGTATTTCTGATAAACTGCGTCTCACCTACTTAGGCCGAAGTTAACATCCCCCAAACTGAAGTTTGGGGTATTCTGACCGCGAACCACTGACCACGAACCGCTGATCACAAATGCTGTACGTTCCTGAATCTTCGCACGCCTATGTCAGTTTGGGATCAAATCTTGGCGACCGCGCCGGCAATCTCTTATTGGCTGTTCGAGGAATATTGGATTCCAGTCTGGAGATCACTCGGCTCTCGGCCATTTATGAAACCGAGCCCGTAGAGACGGCGGAGCAGCCTCTCTTCCTTAATATGGTCGCTGAGCTGCGCGGAAGCACTTTGCCTGCACCCGAACAAGTGATGGCGCGTCTGCTGAGGGTCGAATATTCCCTCGGGCGGACACGGGAAGTGCCAATGGGGCCCCGTACGATCGATCTCGACTTGCTCCTTTATCCCGGGCAAACCCGGGCTACGGAATTCTTGACAGTACCCCATCCACGTCTCCACCAACGCCGTTTTGTTTTGGTACCGCTAGCCGAACTTGCGCCCGGTCTCGTGCATCCTGGGCTTTTAAGGCCCATCAGTGAACTGCTCAACGAAGTGGCTGACAATTCGGCGGTCAAGCGCTGGCCATAGCGCCTTTTCCCCTTTTGTGCCTTTTCCCGGTATAATATTGCCACTTGCGTACACGCCTGATGCATCTCAGAACCTTAACGCGTAACAGATTAGTTGAACATGAAACGTGTAGAAAGGGCCGACTATGCCTTATCTAAAGCCTGAGCGGCCGGAAAAGGTTTCTGCTCCATCGTTGAAGGCCAGCAAAGCGCGGGGTGAGCGCCTCGTTTGCCTGACAGCCTATGACTATCCAACCGCGCGCATTATTGACGAGGCTGGCATCGACATCATTCTGGTCGGTGACAGCTTGGGTAATGTGGTCTTGGGTTATGGAAATACGGTGCCGGTCACGCTTGAGGAAGTCGTAATGCACACGAAGGCGGTGCGACGCGCTGTTCAGCGCGCTCTGCTTGTCGCTGATATGCCTTATGGCTCCTTTCATACAGGGGCCGACGCCGCCGTCAGAAATGCCCTCCGCCTCGTGAAAGACGCAGGGGCCGAGGCTGTTAAGCTCGAAGGTGGCCGCAAGCGGCTCCCGCTTATTAAGCGCCTGGTCGACGAAGAGATCGCAGTGATGGGCCATATTGGCTTGACACCACAGTCGATTAACAAGTTAGGCGCTTACCGCGTGCAGGGTAAAACTCCGGCCGCCGCCCGTGAGTTGATCGACGATGCTCGGTCTTTGGAAGATGCAGGCGCCTTTGCGATAGTGCTCGAAGTGGTGCCACGCGAGATTGCCAGAATAATTACTCAGACGGTTAGTATCCCGACTATTGGCATTGGCGCCGGCGCGCATTGCGACATTCAGGTGTTGGTGTTGCACGATATGCTGGGATTATCTTTCGGCAAGTTGGCCCGTTTTGTGCGGCCCTATGCAAACCTGCGCGAGACAATCACAGAGGCTGTTACAAGATATGCCGACGACGTAAGAAACGGCACCTACCCCTCGGATGCAGAAAGTTACTCATTACCCACAGAGGCGGCGGAGGAACTAAAGATCACTGACAGGATGAAAACCTCCGAGCCCGAGAAGTCCTAAAACTCCCTGTCTACCATGGAGATCATCAATCGTCGTCAGCGCATGAGTTCGGTCGCGCGCAAAATCCGCCGCGAACAGGATCGGACTATCGGACTGGTACCTACCATGGGAGCGCTTCACGAAGGGCATCTAAGTTTAGTGCGCGAGGCGCGGCGGATGTGCGACGTTGTGGTCGTTTCGATCTTCGTAAATCCGACACAGTTTGGACCAGGTGAAGATTTTGAGCACTACCCGCGAGATCTGACTAAGGATACCGCACTTTTAACCGACTACAATGTTGATTACATTTTTGCTCCCCCCGCCGAAGAGATTTACGGGAAATCCTTTTCTACTTACGTGAATGTTGAAGGACTCTCCGAGCAACTTGAAGGTGCGTCGCGGCCAGGACACTTTCGTGGCGTAGCTACTGTCGTTACCATCTTGCTTAATGTCATTAGACCGGATTTTGCATTCTTCGGCCAAAAAGACGCCCAACAAGCACTGGTAATCAGGCGGCTGGTACGAGATCTGGCCTTTGATACTGAAATCATTGTGTTGCCAACAGTGCGTGAAGATTCGGGCCTGGCAATCTCCTCTCGGAACCTTTACCTCGATGCGGAAGAGCAAGAGGCTGCCAAATCAATCCATCGTGGCCTAGCGAAAGCTAAGGAGGCCTATAAGGAGGGGGAGCGCACGGCCGCAAAGTTGATTGACATTGTTCGTTCGACAATCGAGTCGGAGCCGCTGGCGCGGGTTGATTATATAAGCATTACCGATGCCGAAACTCTTGGAAAGCTTGAGAGAATCGAGGAGCGCCCAACCCTGGTTGCAGTGGCAGCTTTTGTCGGCAAGACCCGGTTAATTGACAACATAATGCTGAATAGGACTCCCAAGAAGGATAACGTTACCACCAGAGGTTAGCTTTCGAGCAGGTAATGAAACAGAAGGCTCATATCAAATTCCAGCTAAATGGTGAGTCATGTGAAGTGGCCTTTGCGCCGCACAAGACCTTGCTGGAAGTACTGCGCGAGGACCTTGCATTAACAGGCACGAAGCACGGTTGTGAGCTGGGCGAATGTGGCACATGCACCGTACTGGTAGATGGACGCGCAATTTTGTCTTGCCTGATGCTGGGACTTGAGGCCGAAGGTCGTACGGTTAAGACTATTGAGGGCATGGCCCAAGGTGTAGAGCTGCACCCGTTGCAGGAAACATTCGCTGATTTGGGCGCTGCTCAATGCGGTTATTGCTCACCCGGTTTTTTGCTGGTTGCCGATGAGCTTCTGGAGAAGAACCCTGATCCCAGCAGAGAAGAGATTAAAGAAGCGCTGTCCGGCAACCTTTGTCGTTGTACCGGCTATATAAAGATCTATGAAGCTGTTGAATTGGCGGCTGCCCGCAAGCGGGGCGAAGAAAAAGAACTTCCACATGAATGTCTCTTTGGGCTTGACTAGCAGACCCACAGTTTCGATTGCAGATTAATGCCCACCACGTCGGCCTCGTTGAGAGCCGGTTTTGAAGTCGCGATACAATGAGTCAAAACGGAAGCAACAAGAAACCTCTCAATGTAGTCGGCAAGCCCTTTCGCAAGGTCGATGCGCGGGCAAAGTGCACGGGACAGACGAAATTTGCCGACGATATCGTGTTGCCACGGATGCTTTACGCGAAGATCCTCCGCAGCCACGTCGCGCACGCGCTTATTCGCAACATCGATACTTCCAAAGCACTTGCGTTGAAAGGCGTTATAGCTGTGGTTACGGGACGTGACCTGCCAATTCCGTATGGCATCTTGCCGGTGAGTCAGGATGAACATGCGTTGTGCATTGAGAAAGTAAGATTCATTGGAGATCCCGTGGCCGCGGTCGCTGCAATTGATGAAGACATCGCCTTCGAGGCAATGAACCTGATTGAAGTCGAATATGAACAGCTTGCCACTATCTCCTCAATCGAAGAGGCGCTAAGCGTCGACGAGCCACGCATTCATGAGTACGGCGATGGTGGCAATATCCACAAGAAGGTTTCATTGGAGTTTGGCGACGTAGAAGAAGGGTTCAAAGAGGCAGATCTGGTACACGAGGACATCTTCTTTTACGAAGGAAGTACACACTTGCCGATGGAACAACATGCAGCGGTAGCTCGCTTCGACGTAGACCAGAAACTAACTCTCTGGAGTGCCACACAAACTCCACATTACGTGCACCGCGCGCTAGCGAAAGTCTTGCCGTTGCCGGCCGCGCACATAAGGGTCATTGCTACGCCGAACGGCGGAGGTTTTGGCGGTAAAAGCGATCCCTTTAATCACGAGCTGGTAGTTGCAAAGCTGGCAATGATTACTGGCCGTCCGGTGAAGATCACGTTAACCCGCGAGGAGGTTTTCTACTGCCATCGTGGCCGGCATCCTGTCCTAATGCGCGTCAAGACGGGCGTGAAACAGGATGGAGCGATTACCGGAATGCACTTCCAGTCTTTTCTCGACGGAGGAGGCTATGGCAGCTACGGTGTTGCAAGCACGTTTTATACCGGGGCGCTGCAGACAGTCACCTATGAAGTACCTCGATATAAGTTTCAGGGTCTACGCGCATTTACCAACAAACCTCCCTGCGGCCCCAAGCGTGGCCATGGAACTCCTCAGCCGCGCTATGCGCTTGAAGTCCATCTAGACAAGATCGCCGAACAACTCAAGCTCGATCCAGCCGAGATGCGCCGAAGGCATTTGGTGAAACCGAATTCGGTCACTGCAAACTACCTGCGGATCGGAAGCATGGGACTCGGTACATGCATTGACAAGGTTGTCGAGGGTTCCGGTTGGAAGACCAAATTCTCAAGTTGGGATCAGGCGAAGCGCACGCTGGCTCCGGGCAAGGGGATAGGAATCGCCTGTTCGTCTTACATCTGTGGGGCGGGTTTGCCAATCTACTGGAACAGCATGCCGCAATCGGGTGTGCAGCTTCGCCTGGACCGACAGGGCGGTGTGTGTGTGATGTGTGGCTCAATCGACATCGGCCAGGGCTCCGACTCCATTCTTGCGTATATCGTGGCCGAAATTCTGGGAATTGATCCTTTTGACATCCGCGTTGTCACTGCTGACACTGATCTGACGCCTGTTGATCTTGGCAGTTATTCAAGTCGGGTGACCCTAATGACTGGCAATGCGGCGATTCAGGCCGCTGAGCGTGCACGCGAGCTGTTGGTGCTGGCTGTGGCCGAAAAGCTGAATATACCCATTGAGAATATCTCACTGGCCGATCGACGTGTTTTTGATGTTGAGCATCCGGAGACAGCCGTCTCCTTTGCCGAGGCTGTGGTGCTGGCGGAGTCGAAGTTCGGCACGATTGGTACAGTTGGTTCATATACGCCACCTCGCTCTCCTGGCAAATACAAGGGTGCGGGTGTGGGACCATCACCCGCATACAGCTATTCCGCAGCCGTAGCAGAGGTTGATGTTGATCCAGCAACCGGCATCGTAGTAGTTGAACGCATCTGGATTGCGCACGATATTGGTCAATCCATCAACCCGGTCTTGGTCATGGGTCAGGTGGAAGGCAGCGTCTATATGGGACTAGGCGAGATTTTGATGGAGGAGATGGCCTATCGGGCTAACCGCAACATCGTGCATAAGTTTCCTTCGCTTCTGGAATACAAGAGCCCGACGACGATGGAAATGTGCGATGTGAAAACCTACCTGGTGGAAGATCCTGATCCCAACGGACCTTTTGGCGCCAAGGAGGTCGGGCAGGGGCCACTTCTACCCGTGCCGCCGGCAGTGGCAAATGCCGTATACGACGCAGTTGGAGTACGGATTGATGAAGTGCCGATTACGCCTGACAAGGTCTTAAAGGCGCTCAAGGAGAAGGAGCGAGGCCGGTCCCCGCGCTTTGGTCCCGATTCCGTCCCTGAAGTTGCGTGGCCTGAGCCACTGCGCGTGCTCACTCCTGATGAAGGAGGCGACGGAAGGGAGATGCCGCGGGTGGCGGTGCATTCGTAATATCTCATGATGCGACTGCCCAAATTTGAATACCGCATGCCGCATGACATTGCGGAGGCGGTAAAGGTCATGGCCGATGCAGGGCCGGAAGGGCAATTTGTCGCCGGCGGTACCGACCTCTATCCGAACATGAAGCGGCGACAGCAGGTGCCCCAAACAGTCATCTCGGTTATGCGATTGCCGGAGTTGAACAGCATAACGGGAGAAGGAAAGTCTGGTCTGCGAATTGGAGCGTCGGTCACGCTCACAGAACTTTGCGAGCATCCAGTAATCAATCGTGATTACCCGGTTGTAGCTCAGGCGGCGAGAACTATTTCTACACCAATTCTCCGCAACATGGGAACCGTTGGTGGGAATCTCCTGCTTGACACGCGCTGCAATTACTATGATCAGAACTATGAGTGGCGCAAGGGCATCAACTTCTGTCTGAAGAAGGATGGCGACGTGTGTTGGGTGGCGCCGGGAAGCTCGAAGTGCTGGGCGGTTCAATCTTCCGATCTTGTTCCCGTTATGGTGGCAATTGGCGCCAAGTTTCGACTGGCCTCCACTCTTGGTGAAAGAGTTGTGGAGGCCGCCGGTTTTTATAATGACGATGGCATTGACTACTTGCACAAACGGCCTGATGAGCTTCTCGTCGACATTGAATTGCCGCCTACGAACGGCTGGCGGGCCTCATATCAAAAGCTCCGTCGCCGCGGGGCATTCGATTTTCCAGTGCTTGGTGTCGCGGCTTGGACCAGATTAGGAAAATCGGGAGTGGTAGAAGACGCGCGGCTTATACTCGGCGGTATCG
This sequence comes from Pyrinomonadaceae bacterium, assembly GCA_035283325.1. GTDB lineage: Bacteria > Acidobacteriota > Blastocatellia > Pyrinomonadales > Pyrinomonadaceae > PSRF01. Next base: position 13,298 of record DATEUF010000351.1, read on the forward strand.
CTCCTGCGCCCCTGGAAATCAAAGAAGGACAACAGGCGCTGATCGGTCAGGCGCTGGATGAGGAGCACATTCAGGCGGCGTCTGAGGCCGCTTATGTCAAAGCGCGACCGCTAGACAATACGGATTTTGTCTATCAGTGGCGCAAGCAGATGGCTCGTCAATACACTCTTCGTGCATTGCGAGAATTGACTTAGAGACCAAAGTCCCAAGCCCCACAGTTTTAATGACTCAAGTGTTCGCTATCCTTCTCGCTGCCGGGCGCTCCCGGCGCATGGGGGCTTTAAAGCCACTCCTTCCGTTTGGCGAAAACACAGTTATTCGATGTTGCATTAATAACCTCTATGCCGGTGGGGTGCACCAGGTTGTTCTGGTCCTTGGCCACAGAGCAGAAGACGTCCGCGCCCATGTCGCAGATCTCGATCTGAGGTTTGCCCTTAACTCTAACCCTGAAAGTGAGATGAGTGATTCCATTATCTGTGGGTTGACACAAATCGGACCAGCGAGTGGAGCCGTGCTCATTATGCCCGCAGACTATCCGGCAGTCGGGCCCGAGGTGATTAATCTGCTCATCACGGAATGGGAGAGAGGCTCAAGATTGATCATCCCTGAGCACTGCGGTCAGGGCGGACATCCAGTGTTGATCGATTGTTCGTATCGTCAAGAGTTGGCAAATCTCGATCCCCAAGGTGGGCTGAGAGCTTTCTTCGTGGCCCATAAGAGCGACGTTCAGCGCCTGCCCATCGCATCACCTTACATTGCCCGCGATCTCGATACGTGGGATGATTACTGCGCTCTGCACCAGGAGATCTTCCGCCGGCCGCCTCAGACTAGTTGGCCGGAGGAGCGCAACTAAAACCGGCGGACGGCCATCTAAATCTGTGGCTGAAAATGCGGCTTCTAGGTTGCCGCACTTGCCCTTAAAGGAGAGAAGATGTCTCTTACCAATTGGAAGTCGTTTGTGGCCGTGGTTATTGGCGTATTACTGGCTAGCTCAGCCCTCGCTTTTGGCACTAGCCCCCAGGGCGCTCCGGTCGAGTTTTCAATGCGTTCGATTGATGGCCAAACAGTGACTGCCTCCAGCCTGCACGGCGAAATCGTCGTTCTTGCATTTGGCGCCTCCTGGCTTCCGCTCTCAAAGACGCAACTGCAGGGAGTAAAAAAGTTGGCTGATGAGTACAGCGAGCGAGGCGTGGTGGTCTACTGGGTAAGTACGGAGTCGGAGAATGCGAAGTCAAAAAATTTCGCCACCGACGAACAGCTTCGCGGCTTCTCTGAGAAGTTTGGACTGAAGGTAACAGTGCTGCGAGACCCTGATGGAGTTGTCTCCAAGAAGCTCGGTGTTAATCAATTGCCCGCTATAATAATTATTGACAAGCAAGGAAACATAGCTGGCGAACCAATTAATGGTCTTGATCCAGGCGGCAACCTCGCGGGGCAACTAGCGTCCAGGCTTGACAAGATTCTCTAAGGCCAGACAGTAAGGACCAAAAGTAGAGGCCGCTCTCGAGGCGGCCTTCTTTTTTGAGAACGTAACTTCACAGCACTCGGATCCACGAAGGAACACGAAATGTTTTTGGGGTGACATTTCGCGTGATTTAGTGGATCGTTCTGTTCCCGGGCAATGGGCCTGGGCTCAGTTGGCACAGGCCGCTTGCTCAACTGGCAGGAATCGACTACTTTCCTTCTCTGGCCACAATCGATGAGTTTCCGTTTCATAAATCCTGAATGTCTTGGACTGCCGCGTGGCTATTCAAATGGAGTGCTAACGGAATCCGGAGGCCGGTTGCTCTTCGTTGCTGGCCAGGTGGGCTGGGATGAACGGCAGAAGATAGTCAGCTCCGATCTGGTGGAACAGTTTGACCAAGCACTCCGCAATGTGCTCGCTGTTGTTGGCGAGGCCGGCGGCAAGCCTGAGCAGGTTGCACGATTGGTAATCTACGTTATAGACAAGAATGAATATCTGAGTCGAAAGAGAGAAATCGGCGAGCGGTATCGCGCCCAGATGGGTAAGCACTATCCCGCCATGGTGTTGGTGGAAGTGCAGAGTTTGCTCGAGGAAGAGGCCAAAGTGGAGATTGAAGGCACGGCCGTTCTGTAACGCAAGCTGTCAGCCTCCGATTCGTCCGGCCCCGCACCTGGCCTTGACGTTATTGAACTAATGAGAGCGGCAAAGACATTTCTACTTACAGAAGAGAAGGGCATAGCCACAATTACCCTCAATCGTCCCGACCGCCTCAACGCGTTGACCTTCGATGTTTATCAGGAACTGATTGATACTTTTGTCGAACTCCGTGAGGACCAGGACGTTCGAGTTGTTGTTCTGACCGGAGCTGGCAGGGCTTTTTGCTCTGGCGGTGACGTACACGACATCATTGGTGAGCTGTTCTCCAGGGATATGAATGGATTGCTCGCCTTCAACCGAATGACCTGCGAGCTGGTGCGCAATATTCGCGCGCTGCACAAGCCAGTGATTGCCAGCCTGAATGGAACAACCGCCGGTGCAGGAGCCTGCATTGCACTCGCTTGTGACCTGCGCATTGCCAGCGAGGCTGCGAAAATTGCCTTCCTTTTTGTGAAAGTTGGTCTTTCCGGCGCCGATATGGGGGCGGCATACCTGCTGCCACGCTATGTTGGTTTGGCAAAAGCAACCGAATTGCTCTTTACGGGTGATTTCATTTCAGCCGCAGAAGCTGAGCGGCTAGGTTTGTACAATCGTGTAGTTTCGCCCGAACAATTGCCGACAGTCACTCAGGATTTCGCAGACCGTCTGGCACGTGGGCCTGCTTTCGCGATCTCCAAGACCAAGGAGCTTATCGACCGCGTTTCTAACCTGAATCTTGAAGCCGCTTTGGAGTGTGAGTCTCAGGCCCAAGCTCTTTGCATGTTGCATCCTGACTATCGCGAAGCCTACGAAGCGTTTGTGCAGAAGCGGGAACCCAAATTCAAATAGGTCATAGTACTTGGTAGTTGGCGCCTGGCTTCGGCCAATCGGCAATCGGAAAGTAACAATCGGAAATCGTCCATGGACCGTTTCATCGAGCAAACCCCATTCTTCACTGCCGAACATCGGAGCCTCGCTGAGAGCGTCGCCATCTTCATCGCGCGGGAGATTGAGCCTCGCGCAACCGCAGAGCGCGATCCCGAGACAGCCATTCGTGAATATGTTCACCTGCTCGCGAGCGCCGGCTTATTACGCTACTCGGTAGTCACCCCCGAAACGAGATTGGATGTGCGGGCACTCTGTTTGCTGCGCGAAGAGTTGTCCTATTCGTCTGCTCTGGCGGACCTCGCGTTTGTCATGCAGGGGCTCGGAACCTATGCCATCGGCCAGGCAGCGCCTGAACACGTGCGTGATTTCTGGATCTCTCGGGCCCTTGAAGGGAAGGCAATTGCTGCATTTGCGCTAACTGAACCGGACGCGGGCTCGGATGTCGCCGCCATCAAAACCGCTGCTCGGCGTGATGGTGATGCCTATGTAATAGATGGGAACAAACGCTTCATATCGAACGCGGGAGTCGCCGATTTCTACACTGTGTTTGCCAGAACCGCGACGCAAACTGATGGCCGCGCTGAATTGTCCGCGTTTGTAGTAGGCGCGAAGATGCCGGGCTTCAGGGTCAATGAGCGGACAGCGATGCTTTCCGACCACCCGATCGGAGAGATCGAACTGCGAGGTTGTCGCGTCCCGGCGGAAGACATGGTTGGCAATGAAGGTGATGGATTTCTGTTAGCCATGCGCACGCTTGATACTTTTCGTCCAAGCGTGGGCGCTGCCGCTTGTGGCATGGCCCGACGCGCGCTTATGGAGGCGCTTTCCTATGCCGCCAGTCGCAAACAGTTTGGCCGCGCGCTGGCAGAACACCAGTTGATTCAGGAAAAACTCGCCGACATGATCACTGAGCTTGATGCTGCGCGCCTACTGGTGTATCGCGCGGCCTACTTGAAGGACATTCGCGCCCCGCGGGTCACTCGCGAGGCCAGTGAAGCAAAACTATTTGCCACCGAGGCCGCTTCCAGGATTATCGACCAAGCCGTACAAATTCACGGAGGCGTCGGTTTAGTGCGGGGTGGGGTGATGGAACGGCTGTACAGGGATATCCGCGCCTTGCGTATTTATGAGGGCACATCAGAAATTCAGAAGCTTGTAATCGCCAGCCAACTCCTGAAGGATCAATAGAAGGATCCCTTTACCTGTGAACGGATCATCTGACATTTGACATTTTTCATTTGCTGGCAACCTTCATGAAAATCAGCATCATTGGCGGTGGGCCAGCAGGTTTGTACCTTGCCATCCTACTCAAGAAGGCCGGACCGTCGCATCAAATCACGGTGTATGAACGGAATGGACCTGACGATACATTTGGCTGGGGCGTTGTCTTTTCGGGCAAGACGATGGCGCAACTAAGAGCCGCTGATGAAGAGTCGCATGCGGTGATTAGCAAAAGCTTTGAAGCGTGGGATAACGTTGTGGTGGTACACGGTGATGAAAAGATCGTCGTACGTGGTAATAGCTTTTCCGGTATCGCACGCCTTCAGTTGCTCAAGATTTTGCAGCGCCGTTGTGAACAACTAGGTGTCGCCCTTTCCTTTCGTACAGAAGTTTCTGACATCGAGTCTTTGCGGAGAGATTGTGATTTGCTCGTCGGCTCTGATGGGCTGAACAGCACTGTCAGGCAAGCTTATGCCGAAGAGTTCAAGCCTTCCTTAAGCGTTCGTAGTAATCGATATATCTGGTATGGTACCAATCAGCTATTTCATGGGCTGACCCTCACTTTTCGTCAAACTGAAGCCGGAGTGTTTGCCGCGCATTCCTATAAGTTCGACACGAACACCAGCACATTCATAGTTGAGTGCGACCAGCAGACGTGGCAGCAGGCCAGCTTTGCGACGATGGGCGAGGCAGAGACACGCAGCTATCTCCAGGAAGTTTTCGCGCGTGACCTGGACGGCCATATTCTGCTTTCCAACAACTCAAAATGGATCAACTTTGTGCTGGTGAAGAATGCGAGGTGGTCGTTCGAGAATGTTGTGCTGTTGGGCGATGCCTTGCACACGGCCCATTTTTCTATAGGCTCAGGTACAAAATTGGCAATGGAAGATGCAATTTCGCTGGCTGGGTGTCTTCAGAAGGCGCCAACCGTCCCGCAAGCGCTCACTGAATTTGAGAACGTCCGTAAGCCGGTGATAGAGGGGTACCAGGCAGCAGCCTACGAGAGCATGTTGTGGTTTGAAAATGCACGAGAGTACGTAGGACTTGCTCCAATTGATCTGACTTACAAGTTGATGACACGCAGTGGCAGAGTGGATGAGCGAGAACTGCGCAAGCGCGATCCGGAGTTCATTGCCTCTTATGACGAGTGGCGGAACCAGTGACTTTCCTCATGAATTCCACTTCGGCGCCAGTAAACGGCGGCGTCCCTCATCAACTGTCGCTAAATTCGGCTCGTCGAGTTGAACTCGATCCCAAAGTTTGCAGGTGACGGGACGATGTGCCTGGTCCAACGCCTCGCAATAATTCGTATAGGTACACCTTCGCACTTCTGCTCCCCTGCCTAGCCGAACCTTTTCAAACCAATCGGGATCGGCGAGGGCCTGTCGCGCCAGGCCAATGATATCTGCCTGGTCTTTCTGGAGTATCTGTTCCGCCTGTTCGAAAGTACCTATTCCGCCGGTTGCCACGACCGGGGTCGTAAAGCCCGAAGCATTGACGACTTTCTTGATTGCTGCTACGAGCGGCACGCTGCGCCCAAATGGGCCCACCTCGTCTGATAGCACCGTCGGCATACACTCGTAACCGCTCTTACCAGTGTATGGGTAGACAGCCTGCCCAACCTTCGGCTGTTGAGCGTCTTCAAACTTTCCACCCTTAGAGATTGAGAGGTAGTGGAAGCCGGCGCGGGCAAACTCGCGGGCAAAGTAGATAGCGTCATCGATGTGGCTGCCACCCGGTACCACTTCATCGCCGAGGAAACGGACTCCCACCACATAATCAGCCCCCACGTGCCTGCGTACAGCCTCGTAGACTTCGAGCGGCAAACGCACCCGGTGCTCTCTAGAGCCACCGTAACCATCCGTGCGATCATTGAGCGCACTGAGGAAACCGGCCATGGTGTAAGCGTGCGCGTAATGTAATTCGACCCCATGGAAACCCGCCTCCCGCGCACGCCCGGCAGCCTCGGCAAAGATGCGGGGTAGTTTTTGCGGTAGTTCGCGAACGTGTGGCAGATTCAAATCCGTTACACGCTCCCGGTAACCAAACCGCAGCGATTCAAGCTCACGCTCGTCAAGAACACGTTCAATCGTGGCTTCATCGGCGTTGGTTAAGAATTCCCGCACCCGTTCTTCCGAAACGTGGAGCCAGTTGGAGTCGCCCGTGATTTGGACAAGTGCCTCCCGGTGGTGACCTGACAACCTTAGAAAACGCTGGAAGAACTTTGTCTTTTCCGGACGGCGCTTGACTGTCAGGAAGTCTATGATTTGGATGAACAACTTCGTGTGACCGGCGCTCGCCTCGCGGACTGTTTCCACCAACGTCTTCAGACCGGGAATAAAACGATCGTGGCCTATGCGCAGCAACGGACCGCTGGGAATATCCCGCACTCCCGTAGCCTCAACAACGATGGCGGCGGGCCGTCCGACCGCAAACCGCCGATACCAGTCAAGATTATGTTGCGTCACAAAGCCATCCTCGGTGGCGCGCCAAGGTACCATCGCCGGAACCCACGTCCGGCTCTCGAGTTCTAATGTGCCAACGCAGATGGGTCTGAACAGGAGCGACTGAGCTGCCTCCTCCCTGGAAGGCCAGCGAGTGGACGGTATTTGATGACGGACGGGATTACGAAATTTCCACATCTCTTTGCTTCACTTTATCACGAGCACTACTGATACTCATTGAGGCTCTGTGGTAAATTAACTGTAGCACGACGAGAGGGGAAGGCACTTGAGTGACGACCTGCTGAAATGGCGTAGCGAGTTTCCCATACTTGAAAAGACCGTCTACTTGATTTCGCACAGCCTGGGCGCTATGCCTAAGGCCACGTATGCTCGCCTACACGAATACGCTGAAATTTGGGCCACTCGAGGAGTGCGCGCTTGGGCCGAAGGTTGGTGGGAAATGCCTGTCACTGAAGGGAACGAGATTGCCCGCATCATTGGCGCTGACCCGGGCACGGTCGTGATGCATCAGAATGTTTCGATCTGTCAATCGCTCATTCTTTCCTGTTTTGAGCCAGAGCCCAGAAGAAACAAGATTGTTTACTCCGAATTGAACTTCCCGTCGGTAATGTACGTCTACGAGGCACATGCTCGTAATGGTAAGTTGCGCATCGAGACGGTCAAATCTGATGATGGGATAACGATCCCACTCGAACGCATGCTTGCAGCGATTGATGAGGAAACACTGCTGGTCCCATTCTCACATGTGCTATTCAAGAGTGCGTTCCTCCAGGACGCCCAAGCCATTACTGAGCGAGCGCACGAGGTCGGAGCAATGGTCGTGCTTGACGTTTATCAATCAGCAGGGACGGTTCCTTTCAATGTCAAGGAATTGAATGTTGATTTTGCTACTGGCGGCTCAGTCAAGTGGCTTTGTGGCGGGCCCGGCGCTGGTTATCTCTATGTTCGTCCGGACCTCCACGAGAGATTAGAGCCGAAGACCACCGGTTGGATGGCTCATGAATCGCCCTTTGAATTTGACCCGGAGCTTCATTACGCTCAGGGTATAACCAGATTTCTGCATGGGTCGCCTGCGATCCCCGCGTTATATGCTGCCGAATCTGGTTACTGCGTCATTAACGAGATTGGGGTGGAAAGAATTCGCCAAAAGAATGTACGCCAAACGACGCTTTTGATTGATCTGGCGGAAGAGGCAGGATTTTACGTAACCAGCCCACGCGACTACCGGCAGCGCGGTGGTACAGTCACTGTTGCGCACCAACACGCCGCTGCCATTACCAGAGAGTTGCTCAGACGCGAATTCATTGTTGACTATCGACCCGGAGCGGGGGTACGGATCTCGCCGCACTTTTACACGACTGACGAAGAGGTCGAGCTGGTTATTCGTGAGATGAAGGCAATTCGAGATTCAGAAGCGTATGCAAAGCAGGAACACGCGGAAGTAGCATTTTGATGTTGGATTAGATCAATGAGTAATCGATACGGCGAAGGCGGGCCACTGTCATACAATAAGTACCTCCGCGTGCCGGAGTTGATTGGATTGCAACAGTGCCTGTCGGATCCGGCGCACCACGATGAACTTCTTTTCATAACCATTCATCAGGCCTATGAGCTCTGGTTTAAGCAGATCCTTCACGAGCTTGATGCTGCCATTGCTTTCCTTGCTGAGGATCGGATTGTGTCTGCCACGCGGGCCATAAGACGAATTGTTGAGATAGAGAAACTGCTCGTCAATCAGATTCATATTCTGGAAAGCATGACCCCTATCAGCTTTCTGGCTTTTCGAGATCAACTCAATCCTGCCAGCGGGTTTCAGTCAATGCAGTTTCGCGAAGTCGAATTTGCCTCAGGCCTCAAGGATGAGGGCATTTTGCGTGAGTTTGAGGGGGATGAATTTGCCTCGAAGAGATTACGCCAGCGCTTTACGGCGCCATCCTTGGCACAGGCATTTTACAATGCGCTGCAGCGCCGCGGATTTGACACCCCAGTCGATGACGAGCGGCTGGATACAGACGAGCGTCGCAGGCGTTATGGGAAACGCACCCAAGCTGTAGTGCAAATTCTTACTCACTTCGAAGGGCACTACGAAGAGTTTCAAATTGCCGAAGCCCTGCTGGAACACGACGAATTCTTTTCACTCTGGCGCTCACATCACATCAAGATGGTTGAACGAATGGTGGGCGCCAAACGCGGCACCGGGGGCTCCGAAGGTGTAGGATATCTGCGCACAACGCTCGAAAAGAAATTTTTTCCCGAACTATGGGAAGCTCGCACACACCTGAGTATCCAGGCATGATAGCAATCCGGCGAGAAAAGTATGAACGAGCGAAGACAAGCCCCGCGAGTAAAAGTTGATTTGCTGGCGCGTTGGGAGGGAGCAATGGAGCGCCAGGAAGCCAACGTCACAAATCTGAGCACTAACGGTTGTTTCGTCCTATCCGGTGGGAAGGTTGAACCAAAGGAGCTGGTGCGACTGGAGATTTTTCTTCCGAACCAAGATCCGGTTTATCTCTGGGCCGAAGTAGTGGACGTGGCGCCGGAGATCGGTTTTGCCGTCCGCTTTACTATGAGTGATGAGGACGACCAGCAGCGACTTGCTGCTTATCTGAATGAAGTTCTGAAGCACCAACCTCAATAACGCTCATCACCTATGCAGATTGATTTTCCCGAGCGGTTTAATATGGCCGACTACTTCCTCTACCACAATCTGGAGGAGGGCCGTGAAAACAAGTCCTGCCTTTTCTACCGCGATGAGTCGTATACCTATGGCCAGGTTGCCCGTATGTCGAACCGTACGGGCAACGCTCTGCGTGAACTCGGGGTGAGGCTCGAGGACAGGATCCTGATCGTTCTTCCGGATTGCCCGGAGTTTGTCTACACCTGGTTCGGTGCTGCCCGCATCGGCGCAGTAATCACAATGGTAAATCCCCTGCTGCCGGCCGCTGACTATGAATATTATCTTGATTACACCCGCGCCCCGATTGCTTTAATTCATCAGTCGCTTCTGCCTGTTTTTGCTAACGCCGCGGCGCGCGCACGTTACCTGCGAGCCGTGCTCGTCGTCAGCGACGACGAAGGCGATGAGGAGACTGATTCCTCCAATCCCAACATGGAGTGGCTCTCGTTTAATGGCCCGGTAGGCTCGTCCCGCGATGAGTGCACACCCGCTGATACCCATCGCGACGATATAGCTATCTGGCTTTTCACCTCAGGCTCAACAGGCCATCCAAAGGGGGCTGTCCATTTGCAGCACGATCTTCCCTATAACACTGAGGTCTTTGCCAAGCGCACCATAGGAGTCAATGAGAATGATTTGACTGTCTCAGTGCCGAAGCTTTTCTTCGGCTATGCCACAGGTACAAATCTCTTATTTCCCTTTGCTGTGGGTGGGGCAACCGCCCTCTTTAGCGAACGGTCAACCCCAGAAAAGTTGTTTGAGATGATCGAACGATATCGCCCGACAATACTGACAAGCGTGCCGACAATGATTAACGGAATGCTAAATGCGGAGAACGCAACGAATCGAGATGTTTCCAGCCTTCGGTTCTGTTATTCGGCAGGAGAAGCCTTGCCCGCAGAGTTGTACCAAAAATGGAAGAACACGTTCAACGTCGAGATTTATGATGGTATCGGCTCAGCCGAGATGTTTCATATCTACATCAGCAACCGTCCGGGAGATGTGAAGGTGGGAAGTCTGGGCCGCATAGTCGATGGCTACGAAGCGCAGATTGTTGACGCTGAAGGCAGGGAGGTAGCGAAAGGCGAGATGGGCACGCTAAAGATCAAGGGCGACTCCGCCGCGCTGTGCTACTGGAATGCCCACCAAAAATCGAAGGAAACATTTGCCGGTGACTCGTGCACGACAGGAGATCAGTTTCACGTAGATGAGCAGGGCTACTACTGGTATCACGGACGCACCGACGACATGCTTAAGGTATCCGGTGTGTACGTGGCCCCGGTCGAAATTGAAAATTGCATGTTGCAGCATGAAACTGTGCTCGAGTGTGCAGTCGTTGGATATGACGCTGGTGACGGCTTGGTGAAACCCAAGGCCTTCGTCGTGTTGCGCGAGGGATGCGAGTCGAGCCAGAGGCTAGTGGACGATATTAAGGAATTCGTGAAGTCTCGTATCGCGCTCTACAAGTATCCTCGTTGGATCGAGTTTGTTGAGGCGCTGCCTAAGAATGACCGCGGCAAAATTGATCGGAAGAGACTCAAGGACCAGAGCGATGCCATTACACCACGGAGGCGCGAAGAACGCGGAGAAAGCAAAAACTAAATCCAAATGTTAGAAAGGCAAATGCCTTTAGGCATGAAACCGAAAGACTAAGCTGTATCAGGAAGTCTTGCTCCGTGGTTCTTCGTGTCTCCGTGGTGAACTCGTAAGACGGGTCCCTAACGTCTCAAAACCTTTTTTCCAGATTGTAGTCCCGCAAACGGCGATAAAGAGTGGAGGAAGAGATGCCAAGAATTTCGGCAGTCTTACCCCGATGCCAACCCGTCTGTTCCAGCGCCGCCAGTATCTGTTGTCGCTCTACTTCGCGTAGCGAGATCGTGGAAGCGCTCGGGGCGCTCGGGGCACTGGCGGCATCCGTGGTCGCAACAGGAGAGTGTACTGACTGCACTGCGGGCATAGGCCGCGCCACCTCCGGGGGCAACTCGGCGACGGTGATACGACCATTATTGGAAAGCAACACGGCCCGTTCCAGACAGTTCTTGAGTTGCCGCACATTTCCCGGCCAACTGTAGGCCCGCAACGCTTCCAGGGCTGCCGGATCCAGAGCGGGCTTGTTGGGGATGCTTATCTGATTGAGCAGGTGTTGGGCCAGCGGCTCAATGTCTTCTGGTCTTTCGCGCAAAGGTAAGAGAGCTATTTGAAAGCCATTAATGCGGTAGAGAAGATCAGAGCGAAAGGAACCATCGCCAATCACGTTATCCAGATTTCTATTGGTCGCGGCCACGATACGCACATTCACCTCGACCTTACGAACCCCGCCAACACGAAAGAACGTGCGTGTCTCGATGGCCCGCAGAAGTTTTGCCTGCAATTGGGCCGGCAGTTCCGTGACTTCATCCAGGAAGAGGGTTCCGCCATCTGCCAATTCAATTAGACCCAGCTTGCGTGCCTTCGCTCCGGAAAAAGCGCCCGCCTCGTAGCCGAATAGTTCCGACTCCAGCAGCGACTCCTGAAAGGCGGCGCAGTTAAGATCAATGAAAGAGGAATCTGCCCTGTTTGATAATCGGTGAATCGCCTGAGCAATGAGTTCTTTGCCGGTGCCGGATTCACCGGTAATCAAGACGGAGGCGTCGGACGGGGCCACACGCTCCACAAGCCGTAGAGCTTCATTCATCGCCTGCGAAACCGACACTATCTCCGGCAACGCTGATTGTCGGGCCAATTGTTCCCGCAGCCTTACATTGTCAACGCGCAGCTTGCGCTTCTCCGCGGCCTGCTTAACGCGCACATCCAACTCTGTAATGTGATAAGGCTTGGTTAGATAGTCGTAGGCCCCAAGCTTCATTGCTTCGACAGCCGTCTCAACGGTAGCCTGGCCCGTGAGCATGATTACCTCTGGAGGATTAGGTCTTTCGTAAAGGCGTCGCAAGACCTCCATACCGTCGATTCGAGGCATATTGATGTCGCAGAGCAACACGTCGACATTACTTTCCTCGAGCTTTCGCAAGGCGGCCTCGCCATCCGGCGCCGATTGCACCCGATAACCAAGTCGCTGCAACTCCTTTTCGAGGACGAGGCGCAGGTTGGCTTCATCCTCTGCGATTAGAATTCGTGCTGACTGTTGCTCGGCCAAGCTCTTTTAGTTCTCCGGCTGATCGACGATCGGGAGAGAAATTGTGAATGTAGTGCCGACGCCCACGGTGGATTGTACGTCAAGGCTCCCGCCGTGCTCGGTTAAGATACCATAACAGACCGCAAGGCCAAGACCGGTGCCCCGGCCGACCTCTTTTGTGGTAAAGAAGGGCTCAAAAATCTTGGGAATATTCTCCGCAGAAATACCAACCCCTGTGTCGCTCACTTCCACGAGCACACTTCGTCCTTCATTGCGGGCCGTGATCTTCAGAATGCCGCCGTCAGGCATCGCGTCAAAGGCATTCGTGGCCAGCGCAATTATTGCCTGCTGCAGTTGGCCGGCATCTCCCGAAACCGCGGCGAGGTCCTCCGGAGCATGAATTCGCATTTCAATTCTTCCTCCGCGACTCTGGTGCGAAAGTAAACGGGCCGCCGAAGAGAAGACTTCACCCAAAATGACGGGAGTGTGTTGGGCCGCTCTTGCCCGGCTGAAGTCGAGCAGGCCATTCGTGATGGTCTTGCAGCGAAATGCTTCAGTGCGAATAAGACCAAGATACTCACGCAAATCATCAAGGGCCGAGCAGGCCGCAAACGCGCCTTCTGCTACCCGCGACTCAAGTGCCTCGGCACAGGCCGAAATTGTCGCAAGTGGGTTATTGATTTCGTGTACCACGCCGGCGGCAAGACGTCCTACAGCGGCGAGCTTTTCGGCGCGAGCAACAGCGCGATTTGCTTCTACCCGCTCAGTGATGTCTTCGCCAACAGTGATTACATGAGAGACCTCGCCGCTGTCGTCTATCCACATTGGAATCTTATTGATCAACCAATGCTTTACGTCGCCATTCGGAGTCGTCGTCTCGAGTTCCATTCGGGTGATTTCCCCGGTTTCAAATACCCGTAGAAACTCAGCTTCCAGCACCCCCCGTTTCTGACGCGTCAGCACCTCGAAGATGTTGCGGCCGAGGACCGAGCCTCTTGGAATACCGAGCTCTCCTAGTTCACGATTACGATTCCAGGCCACTATGCGGAAATCACGATCAATCGCATAAAGCGACAGCGGCAAGCTATCAATAATGGCTTCAGTGAAACGGCGCTGTGCCTCCGCTTCGGCCGTCCGTTTGTCTACTTCCCGGGCCAGGTTTCGCGTGTCGTCGTGAGCTGACTGGTACAGACAGGCAATGTGAGCAGCGAGGGCCGTCTGTTGCGCTGCTGCGTCCACGAGCCGGCATTCGCCAACGCCACAGTCTTCTCTCTCGTCGAAGGCGACAATCAACGCGCCAATAATGCGATAACTGAACCGCAGAGGCACGGTGTATTCGACTGCATGTTTCTCGTCACGCAGAAAGAAGCGACTTGCATCCGTCTGAAGGAGAGGTACCAGGCCCGCGGGGGAGGTGAGCCATCGTTGAAGGAATTCTGGCCGCAATAGGTTTAGGCCTTCGGCGCTGCCCTCGCGATCAAACACACATGCGACGGGAGCCTGATCTCCCGTTTTTAGGTACGCGGCGCACAGTGTGGCATCGGCCGTCTCAAAGGTCGCCCCGGCAACCCTTCGCACGAGCTGTTGTGGCTCCAGAGCGCGCAATAAACCGCGACCCAGGTCGGAAAGCAGTTGCAGTTCGCGATTACTGCCGAGCAGGGCAAGTTGACGCTTAGCAGCCTGAAGATGGAAACCGACGCGGGAAACGATCTCGCCTGGCGTGGAGGGCTTGGTGATGTAGTCATCCAGGCCGGCGGCAAACGCCTCTACCTTGCGACTCTCCAAATCACTTTTCGAGAAACCTATTACAGGCAGTTTGCTGGTGCTGGGCTGTGCTCGCAATAGCCTGCAGAACGCGAGACCATCGACATCCGGAATCTCGAGATCCAGCAGCACAACGTCACAGGTCTCGTTATGCAGCAAATGCAACGCGAAGGCCGCATCGTCTGCCAGCAAAGGGCGATAGTCGGCCTCTGCGAAGATACGACGCAACCTGTTTTGCGTCTGCAGGTCACCATCGAGGATAACAACAGTCGGTTTGAGTTCGAGGGAACTTGCGGGAGCAGACATGCTTTCTGTCCTAGGAGTCGGGCTGGAACGGGCGAAGTTCAGTTGCCCTGGCCGGCGCGGGAGTGGCGGCGTAAAAAACGCCCTCCTAGGAATTGAAAGCGATGGAGGCGGAGAATGTCAAGAAGTATTCAGTGGTGGAGAGCTCAATTTACGGAAATGGAGGTCAGGTTATCGTTTTCCATCTCAACCATGCCCTCGGAAGTTCCTACCTGCTGCGATAGTTTTGCTAGTTTATGGTCCGATTTGGCTCGATACATGGCCTGATCGGCGGCCACCAACAGCTGATCCAGTGTTTCTCCTTCTTTGCCGAATGTGGCCGTTCCTATGCTGATGCCCACCCGCGCGCGGTGGGTGCCTTTGACATGCAGAGAGAAGTTTCGTACCGCGTTCTCTATACGTGCTCGCAGGTCCTCTACCTGGCTGCCAACTAACTCCTGGACGATGGCCACGAACTCATCTCCCGCATATCTTGCCAGGAAGTCGTATTCACGGAGTTGGCCTTGGATAATACGCGCCATTTCGCGCAGCATTTTATCGCCGACCTGATGTCCATACGTATCATTGACCAATTTGAAATCATCGAGGTCCAGCATGACGACCTGAAATGGCCTGCCAGTTCGCCGTGCCCGCCCGGCCTCTTCCTCAAAGCGCAGCGCTATGTAACGGGCATTCGGCAGGCCCGTCAGAGGATCTGTGAGCGCGTTTGACTCGGCTTCTGCATGATGCATGGCATTAGCAAGGGCGTCGGAAGCGAGTTTGGTGACCGTCTCGAGCAAACGCATGTGGTCGTCTGTATACTGCTCCAGTTCCGTCGAATAGACTGACAGCGCTCCCAGCAATAGATCACCCTTGAACAGCGGTAACGAAGCCATTGAGCGGTATGCAGGGTCGATATCCAGCCCTGCCAGATCGAGACTTGGATGAAGCTGGTTCATAGGGCTACGGTTCGCCAGCGTGAATCCAGTAACCCCTTCTCCGGGCGCAATGCAACGCGACGACAACTGCGCCACGTTTTTTCCAGCCACGTGGGCGGCCGTTGCATATCCTTTCAAATCGTCGTAGAGGTAAACCGCGCAAGTGTCAAACGGGACCACATGCCCTACCTTATCCACAAGAATTGATAAGGTATTCTCCACATCGAGAGAAGAGCCAAAGGTACGGGCAATCTCGTAAAGCGCATAGACCTCCTGATGCGCGCTCTTGATCTGGTCGTATGCCATGTAGCAGCCGCGTTCCCGGGTTTGGACCATGTCTACTTCGTTAAGTGAGAAAGGCTCATTATGATCGCTTGGTGCCGACTGCTGGGGAAGACCAAGGGAAGCGATTCGCGACTCGAATTTCGGCAGGTTCTTTATAAACAGATCTACTACATTGGGGTCGAAGTGTGTTCCAGCGCCACGCAGCAAAAACGCGATCGCTTCGTCGCGGGTCATCCCGCGCCGGAACGGCCTATCCTCCCTCACTGAGTCAAAACAGTCGACGACTGAGATTATACGCGCTGTGACTGGTATCTGCTCCCCGCGCAAGCCGTCAGGATAACCGTGCCCATCCCACTGCTCGTGATGATGGCGCACGATAGGACTGACAGGATAAGGAAAATCCACTCGACTAAGGATCTGTGCGCCCACAGTCGTGTGGATCTTCATCTTCTCAAATTCTGCGGCTGATAGTCTGCCAGGCTTGTTGATGATGTGGGCTGGGACCGCCAGCTTGCCGATATCGTGGAGTAATGCGCCCGCCTTGAGGGCAGCAATCTCTGCTTCCGACAGTCCCAGAACTTCACCCATCCCGGCCGCATACACCTGGACACGTCGCACATGACAGTGTGTGGTTTGATCCTTTGCGTCAATGGCCGTAGCCAATGCTTCAGCCGTGGCGAAATGCAGTCGGCTCAGGTCCTCCGCCTCGCGAGTTTTTGCCCGCATGCGAAACCACGCTAAACCGGCAAAGTAGGCGCCTATTACGACACTGGTTCCCACAAGAATTACGAACAGCGCATGATGTAAGGTCCAGGTAACCAGAAAGGTCCCGGCCATGATCATTAGAAACCGGCGCAGCTTGCGGTCGTAATTAGACTTATCGTCCGAGTCCATTCATTTCCCTTGACCAGAACAGTATTTCTGAACCTTAGGCACTTGCTCCGTAACATTCCTCAAAGCTTCACGATAGTTGGCGCCGGAAGCAGTGTAGGAGCAATCAGCACTACTTCCGGCGAGTGTGGGGGCAAGAAGCGGGCTGAAGCTATGGCCCGTCTTGCTGGGTGAGATTTCATAAGCGGAGGGCGCAGACAGCTCGCCGGTCCACAATTCATTTCAAATCTGGTGGCCACCGGTCGGAGCCAGCCCGATAACTCTGGGCTACGGTGACCACGCTCTGCTTTGTCAATTGACGTGCCGTGTGTGCCTGGAAAGCGGAATTCCCGAATTGCTTAAGTATTTGACTGTTTTTGTCGCACAAGACGTGGAAGGACTGACGAGAGCAAATCAGAGTGACAGGTCAGTTTGGAAGCCATTTAGTCAGAGTGCATTGGATGGTTAGGATCCGACGAGCCGCGTGCGCGGCAGCCTTCGAGGTAGAAAATCTCTCAGGATTGCTACAGTAAAGTAATCCATCCTGTCCTTCGATTGCGGTTGACTTACTTGACCCTTCGCAGGCAGGCTTCGTTAACGCAGCGAAGACGGATTCGGCGTCCGGTGGGTTTGATTTTGAAGAGATCGTTCACTCCAGGTAATCGGCAACCGGCGGTTGGTTATTTCCAACTGCTAAAGAACAATCGCGATTTTCGACAGCTTTGGCTTGGGCAGGTTGTGAGTCAAATGGGCGATTGGTTCAATACAATCGCCCTCTACACTATTATCTTGAATCTCACTGGGTCCGGCCGAGATGTAGGTCTACTTATGGTGGCGCGATTTGTTCCCAGTTTCGTCTTTGGCCCACTATCCGGTGTGGTTGCAGACCGCTTCAGCCGGCGCACGATCATGATCGTTTCCGATCTTGCGCGGGCACTGGTCGTGCTGGGATTTATGCTGGTTCGCCGCGCTGACCAGTTATGGATTGTCTATCTCTTAACCGTTGCGCAGCTCGGCCTTTCCACATTCTTCGAACCGGCCAAAACGGCAGTTATTCCGTCAATTGTTTCAGATCGGGAGCTGGTGGCCGCAAATGCGATCTCGTCGGTGACGTGGTCAATAATGCTGACTACAGGCGCAGCCATCGGAGGGCTGATAACCGGCTGGTTTGGCACCGACGTATCGTTTGTTGTAGATGCTCTGACGTTTGTGGCTTCAGCAGCACTCATCGCCAGCGTTCGCTTACCTAAATCACCCTCACGCGAAAAACGCAAACTTACTATTGGCCGAGCACTGGGAATTAGGGAAACCATTGAGGGAGTACTCTATGTAAAACATCGACCCAGAGTTCTGGCCCTTCTCCTGGTTAAACCAGCATGGGGACTCGGTGGCGGTATCCTCACTCTTCTCGCCGTGTTTGGGGAAAGAATTTTCCCGGTCGGCAATAACGCTGCCACGGGTATTGGCGTCTTGTTTGCCGCGCGGGGAATTGGCACCGCTGTCGGCCCAATTGTTGCTCGTCGGATTGCCGGCGAAGGTAAGCGGCAGATGCAGACTTCGATTGGCATAGCATTCTTGATCGCGGGAGCTTTCTATGTTGCCTTCGGAAGTGCCACCAGTTTTATCATCGCCCTCGTAGTGTTAGGCGTGGCGCACACCGGTGGCAGTATTCTGTGGGTGTTTTCCACTGTGCTGTTGCAGCGGGGAGTGGAAGATAGCTTTCGGGGTCGAGTATTCGCCGCTGAACTGGCGTTGCTGACTCTCACCATGGCTGCCTCCAACTATTTCACCGGCGAACTGCTCGACCGTTTTAGCCTTTCTCCCCGCCTGGTCACAATTAGTATCGGCGCTTTCCTCATAATACCGGGCATCTCTTGGTTTCTAACTCAGCGACGATGGGATCGTGGGAAGGAAGAATGCTTCGATCAAGTCGTCCAGGCCGAAGGGCAGCCCGGCTAGCGTTGGCAGCGCCGCGGCAGAATCGTGTAACAAAAAGATGCAAATCAAAGTTGGTGTAATGGGCTCGGCGGGGGACGTTACGGCCATCAAGTCTCTACCTGAAAAAGGCGTTGCACTGGGACAAGCAATAGCGAATCGGAACCTGATCCTGCTAACGGGCGCCACAACGGGAGTGATATATCTAGTCGGCAAGGCCGCGCGAGATGCAGGTGCGTTACACGTGGGTATTTCTCCGGCCAGTTGCGAGCAGGAACACATAAAACACTATGGGCTGCCTACCGACGCGTGCGACTTGCTCATCTATACGGGTTTTGGGTTAAAGGGACGGAATGTTGTGCTTGTGCGTTCCTGCGACGTGGTGTTATTCATTGCGGGCGCTATGGGCTCCCTCAATGAATTTACGATTGCGCACGATGAGGGCAAGGTTATCGGCTGTTTACGTGGCACTGGCGGGGTGGCCGACGAATCAGACTACCTGTTGGAAAGGTTCTCAAAACCGACCGGGGCGAACGTCTATCAACATGAGGATGCTGAGACATTGCTCGCGCTTTGCCTGGAAGCTGCTCCGGAACGAAAGTGAAATCAATAAGCGTGGCCCCGCGCGGGAGAGCATAACTAGATGACGAATGGCGATGTGATTGAGGCAATTCATTCGCCTCTCGATTTAGGGAAGGACCTGTTGGACCACACTAATTGGACCAAAGCCCGTCCCATCAAGCTCACGCGTTATTGGTCTGGGGATCAGGCGCCGTTGGGTCGTCATACTGAAGCCCGGATACTGTGGTCGGATCAGGCTTTATTTGTACGTTTTGATTGCAATCAGACGGAGCCTCTGATTGTTAGTTCATCACCACAGACTCTTAAGAAGACTATTGGGCTTTGGGAACGGGATGTCTGCGAAATCTTCGTGGCCCCTGATCCAGACAATCCAAATCGCTACTTTGAGTTTGAAGTCGCACCTACGGGCGAGTGGCTTGATCTAGCGATTCATGTAACCAAGACTGGTAGGGAGACGGACTGGGGTTTTCATTCCGACATGACAGCCGCAGCCCGGGTTACGAAGGAACGGGTACTGGTGGCGATGAGAATCCCGTGGGACGATTGGATTCACAGACCAAATCGCGGCGAGAGGTGGCGTGTGAACCTGTTTCGTTGCGTCGGGCAGGGAGAAGATAGAGGTTATCTAACGTGGAGACCTACTCGGACAGCCCAACCCAATTTCCATGTGCCCGAGGCGTTTGGCTGGTTGCGTTTTGCTTGATCTACTGAATGATCCCTCGCCTCTTGAGGTGACTGATATATTGGTTGAAGTGGGTTCGGTCCTGTTCGGTCATCTCGGTGATCCGCACGCCAATGGCGTAACCTGTCTCGGTTTGGTGTTCCTCCAGACTCTCATAACGAACGGGCGCCACCTGCATTTTCACCGGTCCATCAGGCAATTCGAGTTTTAGTTGGAGGCGCCGAGTATCGCCCACGAGGTAATGTTCCTCGATGCGAATTGCGGGCACATTTAACGCTAAGCCTGTCGCGCTAATGTCCAGTGTATGACCATTGATGGTTGGCACACCTCGGGATCCATTGGGTCTGATTCGGCGGTCAGCCACAGACATGCTAAACGGCAACCGTACTTCTCTCCGCCTGAAGTGGCGGCGATTGCCAATAAATTGACGTAACCGCGAGACAATTGTTCGAGCGTATTCCGACATACCTGAACGGCGTCAATTGCTTCGCCGAAGTGCGAGCCGGGTTTTGAGGAAGGGCTTCAGGAAGCGCGTCGGGGCAGTCGCACCTCTATTCTAAATAAGCGGGGGGACCGAGCGCAATACTAATTGGAGAAGGCGTCAAATGAACCAGTTATGGCGTTTGTCGCGCGAGAGTCAGCGGCTTACCGGCCATGTCGGCGCTTCTGACCCCGGATGCATCCATGAAAAATGAGAGACGCCCGGTGCGGCCGTACTGCGCTGGTTCGGCTGCAGCACTCCAGGTCTTTCGGTCGGGAGAGACAATAATTCGGAAGCGGTAACCCGTGGTTTCCGTTCCCTCCAGGTCTTTGGGTATTAGGCCCGCAGTGATCAGGGCCTGGAGGTCACCAAATTGGCCCTTATGTTGCTGGCTGTAGGCCGCCTGGGCCAAATTGATCCGCTTCAACAATTCCTGCACCTCGCTGTGATGAGTGTCGATCCTGGCGTTGAAAAAGAAGTCCTTGCCTGCCCTCGCGACAATTGCCTGATTCTCCTTGTCGCCAATAATCCACTGGCCATTCACCTTAATCAGCGTTACGGGTTCTGCCTGGGCGCTAGTCTCCGCGTCCTTAACCTTAACGAACACAGTGGCCGACTCGCCGCTTATTTGCTCGCCATTTATCTGCACCTGCTCGGGAATAGCCGCCGCCATGCGCTCAAAATCGGAGCGCAAATCGTCAAACTCCGCCGGCCTTAGTCCTTCGACCGCCGGTCTGTAGATGGACATCGCAAAAGCCTCGCGGAACTTTCGTGCGCGCATGGCCTTGTAGAATTCCCGCACTGTATCTGACGGAGAGCGCTGCCCTGTTTGGGACCACGCCAGCGATGAAGTTAAGAGTATTGTGGACAGTAGAACGATTGCTGTAACAAACTTACGAAATATCATTCCATCACTCCCGAGCAACATAAGGTTTGGGCTTCAAAATTAGTTCTCGCCCGACCAGATAGAGCACGGCCGTGAGTATGGCCAGCGGGATCAGCGCGAGATAGTCGGCATTAGGTCCGACGAAGAAGCGATTTTTTTCGGTGGCCCAGTCTTCAAAACCTTTGAGTTTGCTGCCGACGTTTTCACTCAAGTTCAGAAACGCATGCACGACACCGGCGAGTGCACCTCCGGCAATGTAACCCGAGGCCAGCAGAACACCTGCGCTCTTGTCGGTTTCCGCAACCAGTTGTTCCTCAGTTAGCTTTCTATGGGCAAACTTGCCACGCAGATATTTGTCCACGCCCAAGCGCACCAGGCCGCCGACAAAAATCGGCGCAGAGGTCGAAATCGGTAGATAGACGCCCACGGCAAATGCAAGAGATGGTATGCCCGACAGCTCCAGTACGATGGCAATGAAGACACCGAGAAGCACCAGTCCCCACGGCAGTTGGCGACTCAAGATACCCTTGATGATGTAAGACATCAGGGTGGCCTTTGGTGCGCTGTAATGGGTCACACTACTGCCGTCCGGGCGCTTGTCAAAAACACCGTTGATGCCAGGGTCCGCCAGATAAACTGGCACGCCTTGATCATTGACCAGATAGCGGCCTACGGTGCCGGTTGCTGTATCAGTCTGATGGCAGACGAAGTAACTGGCAGAATCAGTACTCGCCTGTTGTCCCTTCAACCGATCGCGCTTGGGTCCACTGAGCCCTTGTTCGCAGTTGGCCAGATCGAAGCGAAAACCTGCGGGCAACGTTATTTCTTTGTTGTTGGCCACAGGAACATAAACCGATGCCGATTGATTGAGCCACAGTAGAATGTAGCCGAGCACCAGAGCGGAGGCGAGAGCTCCGACCAGAATCGCGATCTGTTGATTTTTGGGTGTTGAACCGACCAGAAAACCAGTCTTCAAATCCTGCGAAGTAGTGCCGCCATTTGAAGCTGCAATGCAGACAATACCGCCTATTGAAAGGGCAGTGACAAAATAAGGCGGCGCGGTCCAACCAATAATCAGAAAAACCAGGCACGTCAACAGCAGCGTTGCTACCGTCATTCCGGAGATCGGATTCGAGGAAGAACCTACTTCACCAGTTAACCGCGAAGAGACGGTGACAAAAAGAAAACCAAAGGCCACGATCAATAGCGCCCCCAGCAGATTGAATCGAAGATTCAACTGCGGGGCGATCATAATGGCCGCGAGCAGAACAATGATGCCGCCAATGACGAACCTCATTGAGATGTCCCGATCGATGCGTGGAGCATTCTCGCTCCCCCCACGACTGCCGCGCAGATCAGCGAGCCCACCCTTGAGACCGTGCCATATTGTAGGTAAGGAGCGGACCAGGCTAATGATGCCGCCGGCGGCAACCGCACCGGCTCCTATATAGAGAATGTAAGATTTTTGAATCTGCGACACATCCATATCGCGAATCAAATGCGCAGTTTCGGGGGCGATTGGCGCCATCAGTCCTGAGCCGAAATATTTGATTGCCGGAATAAGCACTAGATAGGAGAGCACCCCGCCCCCAAACATGATGGAGGCGATGCGCGGCCCAATTATGTAGCCGACTCCTAAAAGTGCGGGATTGTTCTCAATGGAGATGGAACCGGCCTCGAAGGGCCGACCGAAGACCTTCGTGGGAATCTCCTTCCAGGTTTTGAATATCTGCTGCACGCCATAGTAGAGAAATCCTATGCCAAATCCCGCCATGATGGTCTTGCCGCCGACCGTCGCCTGGTCCGCTACGGCGGCAGAAGCAGGGTCTGCGTGAGCAGCGGCGCGCGATTCTTCGGAGGCTCCGGCCTTCAATACTTCGGCGCAAGCCGTGCCCTCCGGATACTTAAGATAACCGTGCTGAGCTACGATTAAGGCGCGCCGCAGCGGAATCATCATCAGAATGCCAAGTAGCCCGCCGAGAACCGCTACCAGCATCACGCGAGTCAACTCGAGGTCAAACCCGAGGATCAGGATTGCCGGCATCGTGACGCCCAGACCGAAGGCAATGGACTCACCGGCAGATCCGGCCGTCTGCACTATGTTGTTTTCCAGGATTGTTGCGTCGCGTAGTCCCAGTTTTGATAGTACGCGGAAGAGTGTGATGGAGATGACCGCAACCGGAATTGAGGCGCTGACAGTTAGTCCGACCTTTAGGACCAGGTAAAGCGAGGAGGCGCCAAAGATGATACCGAGTATGGTGCCCATGACCAGAGGTATCGGAGTCAACTCTCGCAGGCGTACGCCGGCGGGAATATAGGGCTTGAATGTTGCCAGGAAAGGATTGTCTGGTTCGAACCCGATTCTGTCTGGATACTCGTTTGCAGGGATGCTTTCAGTAGACATCCGGTTGACCTCCAACAGAGTTTTAAAAACGGGGAAAGCGCGGGGTATCAGGCAACTTGGCTACTTTACACGGATGGCCCGCGCCGGAGCAAGCCACTTTGCTGGAAAACGCCCGATTTTTCTGAGTCTTTGAACCTAACAAAAGCACGGGAGTTGCTTGCTGCCGGTCCACGAATGTCAATATCTTTCTTCAAAGTATCACCGGCTTTCGTTACACTCAGCCGCGGCTAACAGAGAACCAAGGTGGCGCTCTCTTAACTCCATGCGCTTAAGAACATTCATGCTGCTCTTACTCCTTATTCTTCTTGCCACGGGTGCCAAGCCCGCGTTTATCGAGACTCGCAACGACCAGGCCCAATCTGCGCTTGTTCAATCCAAACTCATTCCCGGACCTGAGAAGATTCTCGGCTTCACACCTGGAGACGATCGCAAACTAGCGAACTGGAACCAGGTGTTAACCTATTTCGAGCGGCTGGACCAGGCAAGTGATCGCGTACGATTTGAGACGTTGGGAAGGTCGACGATGGGTAAGCCCTTCGTAATGGCTACCATCAGCGCGCCAGAGAACCTGAGACGGCTGGAGGACTATAAAAGGATTCAGGAACTACTTGCCGATCCGCGCAAGCTTGATCCTCCGGCGACGCGCGACGGTAGGGCTACTGCTCTGATAAAGCGCGGGAAAACGATCGTATTGCTAACTTGTGGCATTCACTCCACTGAGGTTGGATCATACCTCGCCAGCATGCTCATCGCTTACAAGCTCGCTTCCTCAGATGAACCTGAGATTCAGCAGATTCTTCGAAACACTATTGTCCTCTTAGTGCCATCACTGAATCCGGATGGCGTCGATATTGTCAAAGACTGGTACGATAAGACCCTCGGCACTCCATACGAAGGAACCTCGCCGCCCCAGCTCTATCACAAATACACGGGTCACGATAACAATCGCGATTGGTATGCATTCACCCAGGCAGAGACAAAGATAACTGTCGATAAGATTCACAACGTCTGGCATCCACAGATCGTTCATGACATTCACCAGCAGGGCGAATTCGGGTCACGTCTTTTTCTGCCACCATACATGCAGCCGGTCGAGCCGAATGTTCCCCGCCAGATCGTCGAGGCTTATACGGGACTAGGCAACTGGATGGCTTACGAAATGCGTAAAGCAGGCTTCAAGGGAATCACAACCAATTCCACTTATGATGCCTGGACGCCCGCCCGCGCGTACTCCCACTATCATGCAGGCGCTCGGATTCTCTCTGAGACAGCCTCTGCACGTTTGGCATCACCGCTCATCGTTAAGTTTGAACAACTGCGTTCGCGCGAAGGCTACAATCCGCAGAAGGAGTCGGCAAACTTCGCTCCCGTGTGGCGCGGTGGCGAATGGCTTCTTCGCGACATCACGGACACTATGACAGCAGCAGCCTTCGTGCTTCTAAAACATGCTGCACAAAATCGCGAACTCTGGCTGCACCGATTTTATGAAATTGGTAGGGAGGCAGTATCCCCAAGGCGGAAGCTCACCTATTTAATATTGCCTTCAGCGAATAGCGATCGCTTGTTGGCGATCTTAGCGCGTGCCGGTGTTGAATGGACGATAGATGATTTAGCTATTGTCAGGCAGCGAGGTGTGAGTTATCCCGCCGGAACAGCCCTTGTGCGGATGGACCAGCCCTATGGTTCCTTTGCCAAGGCAATACTCGAGAAGCAGCATTATCCAAACCTGCGTTCGCCCGAGGGGCGACCTATTCCACCTTATGATGTAACTGCCCACACCGCATCGCTGTTGATGGGAGTTGAGACAAGGGCCGTCTCTGCCCTGTTGAAACCTCGCAGGCCTCGACCACAGGTTGGACCATCTGAGTTTCTGGACCTTTTCACTCCAATCAAGAAACTGCGCATTGGTCTCTATCAGTCTGCTAGTCCGACTATTGATGAAGGATGGACACGCTGGATTTTCGACACTCAGCAGATCGACTACACATCTGTCAGGGACCAACAGGTTCGCAATAAAGCTCTACGGGCCCGATACGACGTCATCGTTATTCCCGATCAGTCGCCGAGGACAATTCGTGACGGCTACCGGCCAGGAACTATGCCGATGGAATACACGGGCGGATTAGGTACAGAAGGTGTGACGGCGCTGCGCGAGTTTGTGGAGGAGGGCGGCACACTTATCTGCATTAATCGCGCCTCCGAGTTTGCAGTTGAACAATTCAAGCTGCCTTTGCGTAACGTTGTCGCTGCTTTGCCGCGCACAGATTTTTACGTGCCTGGCTCAATCCTGCGAATAGAAGTAGACAGTTCTCATCCGCTCGCCGCAAACGTGCCTCGCGAATCGATTGCCTGGGCTGAGGATTCGCCGGTGTTCGAGGTTGCCGATGAGCCTGCGGATCATGTTCAGATCATCGCCTGGTATCCTGAGGATAAGGATCCACTCCTTTCCGGCTGGCTCTTGGGGGGCCAACGTATTAGAGGTAAGGCAGCAC
Source organism: Pyrinomonadaceae bacterium (assembly GCA_035283325.1). GTDB lineage: Bacteria > Acidobacteriota > Blastocatellia > Pyrinomonadales > Pyrinomonadaceae > PSRF01. Next base: position 39,363 of record DATEUF010000351.1, read on the forward strand.
TGGTTGAGGTGACGATGGGCAAAGGCCGAATCATTCTTTTCGGATTTCGGCCACAGTATCGTGGTCAATCGCTGGCAACTTACCCACTATTATTTAACGCCATTGCCTCTAGTGATAAGTAGCCGCGTATGCAAGTTAGGCTGGCCGAGCCGCGTATGTAAGCAGGCGGCGGAGCCGTTTTTATGCAAGGCAAGCACCAGACCCGTGCCCTAACGCAACTTTCCGCCCGACGCTGCGTGTAGGAAAGAATGGCGGCGGCCATTTACCTGGGACCGAATAGCGATACGAATGTGCAGAGTTTCCACGCCAGACCGCGTGCTATACTCAATAAGGTGGCATCTTTCCTGTTTGTAATCGTTACGAATGGCTGAATTCATTTGCCGGTTAGGGACGCCCGCAGGCGAAGTGGTGACGCGTACCGTAGAGGCGGCGGGTGTCAATGAAGCTCGATCTCGCCTCGAGCGAGAAGGATTTCGCGTTTTCAATGTCACCCCGCCCAAAACCGCGGGCGTCAGTGCGTTGACACGTCTGGGTCGTCCGGGCGCCCACCCGAGAGTCAAACCAAACGACTTCCTGCTCTTCAATCAACAACTCGCGGCGCTCGTGCGGGCCGGAATTCCCATCCTCCAGGCTATCTCGATGCTTCGCAAACGAGCCGCTTCAGCGCGACTGCGAGCGGTACTCGGCGATGTCGAGGAACAGATTCGCGGCGGCGCAGCCTTGTCGCAGGCTTTTGCGGCCCAGGGGAGCATCTTTCCGCGAATCTACACGGCTTCAATTCTGGCGGGCGAACGTTCCGGGGCGCTCGATGATGTCTTGAACCGCTACGTGACCTACATGCGGCGCAATGTCGCACTGCGCCGAAAAATTCGCGGCGCATTGGCCTACCCCCTGTTTCTGCTTTTTGCCTCTGGTTGTATGGTCACCTTTCTGACGGTCTACGTCGTCCCGAGAATGTCGGAGCTATTCTCCGGCTTTGGTAGCGAACTGCCTACGGTCACGCAGATCGTGGTGGGACTCTCGCGCTGGCTTTCCGGGAACGTGATCTGGTTCGGACCTTTGCTGATCGCAGGCGCAGTCTCTTTTTACCTCTGGACGCGCACCGAACAGGGTCGCTTGAAGATGGATGCCTGGCTGTTAAAGGTTCCGCTGGCCGGTAGTCTAGCCGTGCAACTGTCGGTAGCACAGGCCACCCGCTCGCTGGCCACACTGCTCGCCGGAGGCATCACGTTGCTGGAGTCCTGGGAAATTGCGGCAGAGTCCATTACGAATCGCGAGTTGCGTCGCCGGAGTTCGGCAATCCTGCCGATGCTGCGTGAGGGCCGCTCTTTCACTGAAAGCCTGGAGTCGGCAGCCTGGGTACCCGCTCTCGCAGTCGATATGATTGGAATCGGTGAACGCTCCGGCAGCTTGCGGGAAATGCTAGACGAGGTAGCTCTGTTCTACGATGCGGAATCCGAGGTGCGCCTTGAGCAGTTGACGACGACCCTCGAGCCTGCGATCCTTGTAGTCATGGGTGGGGTCGTCGTCACGATCCTGCTGGCCATCTACCTGCCGATTATCCAATCTATCTCAAGCGGCGCGGGAGTGACTGGTCATCGTTAGCGCATGAATGGGCGCCGGCACTCACTCACAGATGAAAAACATGGAGCACTTTACTAAGAACACCAGCGGCACGTTGTCATCCTCGACGGCAAGCACGACCCCTGTGTTGGATCAACCTGAGTTAGAACGCACTAATGGAGATCATGAACCGCCGGAAATGCGAGCGGCCAAAGATCTCGCTCGCCGTTACCGGCTGCCCTTCATCGATCTGCTCCCACACGATCAAGAGTCGCCCATCAACTACGAACTTTTTAATGAAGTTCCTGTAGATCTGATGGTCCGTCATCAGTTTCTGCCGTTAAAGCGTGACGTCAAAGGGTTGCACATTGCGATGGCCGATCCCACAGACCTTGAGCGCCTGGATGAATTAGCCAGTGCGCTCCACACGCGCATTGTGCCGCTCGTGGCCACTGCCGGCGCAATTGAAGTGGTGCTGCGCCGTGGTGATGCCACGCAGCGCGTGTTGCAGGAAGCTGCGTCGGGATTCCGCATCTCGCTTGTCAGGGAGACTGAGCACGGCGAAGAGGTTTTGGATCTCGACCGCCTTGCCACCGACTCGGAGATGTCGCCAATTATCAAACTGGTAGACACAATCATCTACAATGCAATGGAGTCGCGCGCTTCTGACATCCACATCGAAACTCGCGACACGGAGGTCCAGGTCAAGTACCGGATTGATGGAGCGCTCTACGCGAAAGTGGATCCCATCGACCTTGCTTATCATCAAACTCTAATTTCACGCATCAAGGTGATGTCGGAGCTGGACATTGCTGAGCGGCGCGTACCTCAGGATGGAAGATTCCGTGTGCGCTATAAAGCCCGCAATGTCGACTTCCGTGTCTCTATCATGCCCACGATCCATGGTGAAGATGCTGTAATCCGCATACTCGACAAGGAGCAGATCAACGAAGCCTTTCGGAACCTCAACCTTGATGTCGTTGGGTTTGCTGAAGATGATCTGCGGAAGTTTCGCCGTTATATTGCGGAGCCCTATGGCATGGTGCTGGTTACTGGACCGACAGGATCAGGTAAGACGACCACGCTCTACGCTGCGCTCAACGAGATCAGGAACGAAGAAGACAAGATCGTCACGATCGAAGACCCGGTCGAGTATCAGTTGCACGGCATCACGCAGATTCCTGTAAATGAAAAGAAGGGACTCACGTTTGATCGAGGTCTGCGCTCGATTCTGCGGCACGATCCGGATAAAATAATGGTTGGTGAGATCAGGGACACGGAGACTGCCCAGATCGCCATTCAGTCGGCCCTCACCGGGCACCTGGTTTTCACTACGGTCCATGCGAATAATGTTATCGACGTCATCGGTCGTTTCCTCAACATGGGTGTTGAGCCTTACAACTTCGTTTCCAGCTTGAATTGCGTATTAGCTCAGCGTCTCATTCGAATGCTTTGCCCGTACTGCAAACGACAGTATCTGCCAACGGATAATGAGCTAACCGAATCAGGATTGATGCCGGAAGAGCATCGGGGACGAATTCTCTACATGAATGTCGGCTGCGACGCGTGCAACCACACGGGCTATCGTGGTCGCACGGCCATCCATGAGTTACTCGATCTTTCAGATAACATTCGCGAGATGATTGTCGAACGCCGGCCCGGTTCTGAAGTCCGCCGCGCAGCCGAGGCGGAAGGGCTGACCAGCCTGCGTGAGTCAGCTCTGAAGAAGGTTTTTGCCGGTGTCTCGACGCTTCACGAAATAAACCGCGTTACCTTTGTGGAGGAGGTAAGCGCGGCCAAGTAAACTCGGCAATCCCCCCTCGACCGGCCGGTTTAGGAACTAAAAAAGTCCCTCTGCGTGTAAGAAACGGCAGTTTACTATTGCATAACAGGCGTCCTCGGCCGCATTATAGTAAGCCGCTACAACTGTCCACCTCCCCTTGAGAGTGACCGCCATGAAAATAAAGACAAATTCTCGAATCCTGATCTCTTTTTTGCTCACCTTCTCACTGTTGGCGCTGCCGGTAACTGCCCTCGCCAAAAAAGGTGACAAGAACTTCAAGAAGGGCATGCAGTATGAGGCCGCACAACAGTGGGAGAAGGCCGCGCAGGAGTATACCCTGGCAGTCGCAGCCGACCCTTCCAATATGGAGTATCAGCTCCATTTCCGGCGCGCCAGTTTCAACGCTTCACAATCGTTCATGCAGCAGGGTCGGTCCCTGGCCGAGCAGCGCGATTACGTGGGAGCGTACAACGCGTTTCGGCAGGCGTACGGCTATGACCCGGTCAATGAGCTGGCAGTGTCAGAGATGGAACGAATGTTGCGCCTTCAGAGTGTGAAGGAAGGTCACACCGGTTCGAGCAATGGTAATGGCAGCAAAACGGGTGACCTGCACGACGGAGCCGCGATCACGCCGACGAGCGCTCAGGTGCAGGATCCTTCATTGCCACCGGCCCGTTCCGAGCAGTTGCGCGTTATAAGTTACAGCGGAGATCTCAAAGCGTTCGTCCGCAGTCTTGCCGAGCAGCTCACTCTCAATGTGGTTTTTGACCGGCAGTCATTTGCCCAGCCAAGAACCATTGACATCAACCTGCGCGATGTCACCACGGCCCAGGCACTCGATTATGTCTTTTTGCAGGAAGGGCTCTTCTTCCAGAAGCTGAGCCGGCGCACCATCCTGGTTGCTGAACAAACGAGGCGGCCGCAGTATCAGCAGTTAGTCTTGCGCACCTTTTATCTTTCAAACATGGACCCCGAGAAAGCCAGTAACCTGGTGACGCGGGCGATTCCGGCCTCGGTTGGTCGTCCCCAAACCATAGTCGTACCTGACAAAGACACGAACAGTTTGACCATTCGCGACACGGCTGAAAATGTTCGGCTCATTGGTGAGTTGCTGCAAAGCGTCGATAAGGACCGCGCCGAAGTGGTAATGGATGTCAACATCTACGAAGTGTCGAAAAATGATCTGCTGCAGATCGGTAACCAGTGGGGAGGGACCGGCACCTTCAGCCTGGGTGGGTATCCAGGTTTGTCAGTGCTTACCAGCAACGCAACCACCGCAGCCGGACAAACGGGTGTGAATGTTGCCAGTCTTTTGGGCGGCGTTCCTACTGCGGCTGCGGCAGCGCTCGTGCTTCCGCCTTCGCTGTTGACGGCATTTCAAAGCAAAGATAATACGAGACTCCTCGCCTCCACCCAGGTTCATGCGTTCAATGGTGAAGAGTCGACGGCGCGCATCGGTCAGCGCGTGCCTGTACAAACTGCCCAGGCTTATCCGTTTGGCATTCAGACTGGAACTTCTGCTACGCCTGGTGGATTTCCGACCGGCGGTTTCCCCGTTATCAACTATGAGCCAACGGGCTTGACATTAAAGTTTACTCCGCAGGTGTTTCCGAATCTGGATGTGCAGGTGAAGATGTCGATCGAGCAGAAAGACGTGTTAAACGCAGGCGTGACACCGACATTTACTGAACGCAGCATTGCGGGAACTGCTCGGGTGCAGAACAATCGAACGATGATGCTGGCTAGCGTGGCCACCGATGTGCAGACTAATGGCCGTCGTGGACTGCCGCTGCTAGGTCTGCTCCCAGTATTAGGACGTTTGTTCACATCCCCCACTCGCGACAATCGCCAGGTAGATATTGTGATTGCCGTGACTCCGCGAGTATTACGCGCGCCGGCCGTGACGCCACGCGATGAAGAGATGCGGCCCAGCGGCACACTGCAATCGCCGACGACGGGTTCACTCGAAGCAATGATTCGCGAATCAGATCGGGAAGACCAATTGGCTGCTGCCCGCCGGTTGCCAACCAATGCTAGTGTGCAGCTTCCTGACGCCC
>DATEUF010000352.1:0-8930 GCA_035283325.1 Pyrinomonadaceae bacterium
GAGGTCTTGCGATCCCCCGCTTTAACAACTGTCACCATTAGGTGCCGCTGCATTATGCGGTATTAGCAACCGTTTCCGGTTGTTATTCCCCATCCGAAGGTAGATTACCTACGTGTTACTCACCCGTGCGCCACTCTACTCTCTCCCCGAAGGGAGATTTCGCGTTCGACTTGCATGTCTGAGGCACGCCGCCAGCGTTGATTCTGAGCCAGGATCAAACTCTCGTTAAGAATTTGTTCTCTAGCAACATTATCGTACTGGTTGTTCAGTATCCGATAATGACTCTATTTAAGAGTTTTCAGCCGAGCTTTATCGCCCGGCTTTTTGACTCTCAAAGGTCATTGATATGGACACGCTCTATCTAGTTTTCAAACATCGATTCCAATTTGTCTTTGGATTGCTCTACGGACGAGTCAGACTCGCCCTAAGCAATCGAGGATTCTAACCAACGTATTCCATGCTGTCAAGGCAGGCCGAGCGCGCGAATAAGTTAATTTTTCGCGAACAAAAGCGCCGCCATTCTCCCTAAAAGCCGCCTTGGAGAAGTGCGGCACTTCCACGTGCCTTCAGCCCCCGAAAATGTCAACTCCCTGCTCAGGGGAAATGCGCATTATAGGGAGAAAACTTTCCTTGTCAAGAGCTCTTTTAGAACCCCATACCGTTTCAAGCTATTTTGCGTTTGCGTGAGGACGACTAATTTTCAATCAGCGGTTAGATGCAATGTTCTCATAAGAAGTTGGCTGGTGAGAGACCAGTAAATCACACCATAACTTTGATTTGCTGCTCGGGGGAGAGACCTCGCCTTAGGAAATCTCTCGGGTTAGGAAGAAGGGGGCAAGGCAGGCTTCTGGACATGAGCTGCTCAAGTTTCAGGCTGCCGCCGCCCCCGCTCAAGACTCATTGCTAGAAACATTGAATGAGCAGTTCCTGTAAAGAGGTCTGCCTTGGCCCCTTCCCTGAGAGATTTCCTCAGAGGCCCTACCGTCGGCGTCTTTCTCGCAACACTATATTGGGAGCCGTCACCCGCAATACGCCTCTCGCGTCTTTGTATACACTATACTGGGCTAGCTTCAACTGACCATTCTCGTCATGCACGCGCACGGTGAAAAACTTACTGTCACCTTTCGCTTCAACTTGCATTGGCAGGAACCCTTGAAGATCGGGGCTGCGATAAGCGGTGTAGTGCTCCTGATTCCGTTTGTCGTAACCGAGCACATAGATTCGATCAAAATCCGGCTCGTCTAGCGTGTGCGGCTGGTTCGAACTACTCTTCTCAAGGATCACCCAACTCCCTGGCTTGGCCTCTCTCGCTGCATCTTTGTCTCCAGCAGAACCGTCGCTATCAGTCGATTCTCCATCCAGCCGCTGCCACGCGACAAATTCACGCCCAGTGCGATAAAAAATGATGTCGCTTGGCACCGCGAGCTCTACCTGCTTTCCGTAGATCCAGCCAGCCGGTGCCGGGGAGATCGAGGAAGGAAGACGTACCTTATACCAGAGCTCGTTGGTCTCTTCCGGTTCGTTCTCGTCTCGATTATCCCTGCTGACACGAGTGCCTCCTTGCTGGGCAGTGCCCGCCTTGGGAGCAATATCGGATTCTATGCTTTCAGAAGCTTTCGGCTTCGGTACCCGCTTCCAACTGATAATCTCGAAACTGGAACCGCTGTCCAGCCGCATCATGATGTTCTCGTTGCCGCTACGATCCGGCGTCAATCGCAGGTTAGAACTCGCGCGTAGTTGCCCGGTCGCCTGAGCAGGAATTGCTTTATCTTCCTCGGCCAGCTTACGCGATGTTTCCAACACATCATCCGGCATGACGTTTCGTGCTTCAATCCAGCCTTCAGTGCTCTCCTCATCATGTGCTCTCACACGTAGCCAGGTCTCTCGCTTGGTGTTGTCGTTCGGGTCCTGAACATCCTGCGATTCCAGGATGTCTACGATGTCGCCGCGGTTGACTTCCAACAGATCAGCCGCCACTACGGCGGTGGAGCTCCGTATCTGGGCACGCCGGGCGACGATGACGCCGGTGTTGCTTCTCTTAGCCAGTGTGCTGCAACCAACAAGCAGAGGTAAAAGCAGGAGCAGGGGAAGGATCTTGGAAACTTGCATTCTAAATAGATCTCGTAGCGAGAAACCGCCTTTTGTAATTGTAACGCAAACTGTAACCATGCGCGCAACCGCAAGGTTTGCTTTCAAGAGCTGTTTTGCTAGCCTGACAGGTTCTTGCAGTTGAGTGATTCATTGAATGGGGACTGACTTTTGAGGCAGCGGGGGCGGCGGCAGCCTGAGACTAACTTCCCTCCTGCCCAGAAGCCTGCCTTGCCCCCTTCCTAACCTGAGAGATTTCCCCGACTGCCTTGCCTTAGACCGGGTGCGCTACTATAGTTTACCTCGTTGAACTCCCATTCGGCACGAAAGCTGACGGTTAAGAGTCTCATCGGCAGGCGGACTGCGTTGTCACGCACAGTTGCCGTTGCAATGCTCTTCTGCGTAATCTCCGGCACGACCATCGAGGCCGCCCACAAACATGGGACCATCGACATCAATGCCAGGGTTTCTTTCACTTCCATCTCAAGCTCGGGTAACGCTAGTCTACTGTCTAACCCGGCAGGTAACGGTGAATGCCTGATCTGTCAGTTACATCAGAGCTTCTCCGCTTCTTTGATTGCTGTTAGACCCTCCCTCGCCGCGCCACAGTTGCACTCAAGATTTTCAGGCGCCGCGCAAACAATTCATCACTCTCCTTCTGACACGCCCACGTTAGGGCGCGCTCCTCCTGCTTAACACCTTTATAAGCCGTGGCAGCATTCGCGTGATTGGTTTCTGATCGCGCGAAGGAAACTCCATTGCGGAACTCTTGTCAAACGTTGCGTTCATGTTGATCCGACGAGGCAACATGCCAACCATGCTGGCGAGAGCCCAGGGATACAGTTAATCGGGAGGCCCGGATGTCATGTTTACCAGATACTCATCCCCGTTAATTCTTGTAATGATTGTGTTCTTGCTTGCCCCTTCACCTCTGGCAGCTCAGGCGAGAATTGGCACGATCCAGGGTACGATTAGAGACCCTGAAGGTGCCCTTGTTCCTAATGCCAGGGTAACCGTGGTCCAGCCGGTGACCGGCTACACGCAGGCAGCACAAACCGATGCGCAGGGCGCATTCAAGCTTGTAAACATCCCCTTCAATACCTATAAGGTGCGCGCTGAGGCGACGGGCTTTCAAGCAATTGAACAGGCAATTGATCTGGAAAGCACGGTTCCCCTAAACCTTGATTTATCGCTGTCGATCACTGCAGCCCTCGAATCTGTGACGGTGACGACCGATAATTCAGCACTCCTTGAACCGGACCGCACTTCCTCGGATACGGATCTCAATCAGAGTGTGCTCGAGAGACCAATAGGGGCGACGCCCTCGCGAGCTATTGAGGGCATAGTGGCGTCTACTCCCGGCTTTGTCACTGACGACAATGGTCGTATGCATCCGCGCGGCTCGGAGTCTCAGGTGCAATACGTAGTTGACGGTGTACCGGTTACCGACAATCTTTCGGCAATATTTTCGACGAGCCTTGATGCCCGCACTCTGCGTAGTGTCGAAGTGCTTACCGGAGGCATTCCGGCCGAGTTTGGCGACAAGCTTGCCGGAGTAATAAATGTAAACACACGCTCCGGCCTGGAAGGACCGACCCAGGGTGGGATTTCTCTGTCGGGCGGAAGTTTTTCCATGGGCGAGGTTGCTGCCGATTTTTCGACCCATACCAAAAAGTTTGGCTTCCTCACCAATCTCTCGAGTACTACTTCCCAGCGGTATCTTGATCCACCAACCATCGACAACTTTCACAACTTCGGGAGAACTGGAAAAGGCTTCTTTCGACTCGATTATCAGTTTGATACCAATAACAGCCTGCGCGGCGTCATTACCTTCGGGGGTTCAAACTTTCAGGTGCCAAACCGCCTCGGGCAGGAGTTGGCCGGACAGGATCAGCGAGAGCGACTAAGGGATAACTCTCAAAACGTCACGTACCAGCACATATTCTCCACGAGTGCGTTAGCACAACTCTCCTTCTTTCACCGTGAGAGCAAAGTTAAGTTGACGAGCAATCCGTTATCGACACCAGTCGTCGCTTTTCAAGATCGCAAGCTACAGAACTATGGTGGAATTGCTTCGGTGGGTATGACCCGCGGCAGTCACAATATTAAGTTTGGCGGACAGGTCACCATCACTCCGCTTGCTGAGCATTTCAGGTTTTATCCAACTGTAACGTTTGCGAACCTCATAGATGAAGACGGAAATGTTCTGCCGAACCCAATCAATGATTTTGAAGTGACAAATCCCTTTGTATTCAGCGGCCAAAGAACCGGACGCACGCTCAGTGGTTATGTGCAGGATCGATTTACCCTTTTCAAGAATTTCACGCTGGATGCCGGCGTGCGTTATGACAATTACCGTCTGCTCATCAAAGAGCAAGCAGTAAGTCCACGGTTAGGTGTCGCTTATTACATTCCGCAGACACGAACTACGGTAAGGGCTTCTTACAATCGCTTTTTTCAGCCACCACCGGCAGAGAACCTCTTGCTGGCCAGCTCTCGTGAGGCGGCTGCGATCTCCCCTATTGTAGTGCTTCAGGGCGTCAATACTGTTCTACCGATTCTCCCCGACAAGGAGCACGCGTTTGAGCTGGGCGCCCAACAGCTTCTGACGGATAGATTTCGCCTGAATCTTACTGTCTACCAAAAACGAATCGAAAACTTCTCTGACAAAGATCAGTTCTTCGAAACTGGGGTGATCTTTCCAATTGCAATTTCGTCTGGCCGCGTGACGGGAGAGGAATTAAGACTGGAATCGACCGACATTCACGGTTTCCACGCTTTCGCATCTTACGCGAACGCGACGGCCTATGGAGTAACCCCGATCAATGGTGGGCTGTTTCTGGGTGAGGACCCGTCCGACCTCTTTATCTCAGGGTTGAGGTTCGCCAACGATCACGACCAGCGTAACTCGTTGCAGTTTCAGCTTAGCTACAATCATCGCCGTTCGGGGCTGTACGCCATATTCAATGGACGTTACGACTCGGGAGTCCCTACCGATGTGGAACTTAATACTTCCCTGGCGGATTTCGTGGCCGAAGGGTTTGACCCGCGCTTGTACAGCGAGATTGATTTTCAGCGCGGACGGGTTCGTCCGCGGACAATTCTGGATGTCTCAGTGGGTGCCGACCTGTTTCAGAAGGACAGGGTCTCGATGAACATGCAATTTGATATTCAGAATCTGGCAAACGAGCTCTTTCTCTATAACTTTGAATCCGTCTTCAGCGGCACGCACGTTGGATTTCCCAGACTCTTCAGCGGCCGGTTGGCACTAAGATTCAAATAGTGGTTTGGTATGGGCGGCACTGCGCAGGCCAAGGCAGGCGCCAGGTTAGGAATCTCTCGGGTTGGGAAGAAGGGGGCAAGGCAGGCCTCTGGGGAGGAAAGATGCTAGTTTTAATAATTGCAAGTAGGGAAGGGGGCAAGGCAGGCCTCTGGGGAGGAACTGGTCAAGTTTCAGGCTGCCGCCGCCCCCGCTCAAGTTTCATTGCTAGCCAACATTGAATGAGCCGCTCAAGTTAAGCCTGGCCCCCCTCATTCGCCTGTTAATAATCTGAAAGTTTGTGCAGTTGAATGGTTTATTCAATTATTGACTGGCAATGAGGCTTGAGCGGGGGCGGCGGCAGCCTGAAACTCGAGCAGTTTCTGTCCAGAAGCCTGCCTTGCCCCCTTCCCAACTTGCAATTATTGAAACTAGCTTTTTCCTCCCCAGAAGCCTGCCTTGCTCCCTTCCAACCTGAGAGATTTCTACCCAGAAGCTGCCTTGGGCCCCTTGCCAACCCTGAGAGATTTTCCTAATTAGAAGCCTATCCGCAACCTGAAGAGATTTCCTATGGCCCGTTTTCGTTGACAGTGGCTGTTGCCCTTCGTAGAATATCTATTCGCTTATCGGCGCTCGTCTTGGGCCATTGACCGGCCGGAATATTGAGGATTTCGCTATGAGCCTGGTCAAGATCATAGTTATCACCATTCTCGTGATTCTGAGCATTCTGTTTTTTGGGCGCTTTTTCATCTAGCCCGGAAACGGTCACGTGCAGGCGTCATTCAGGGCGCGATCCGTCAGCCCCAACGTCATTTCGCATGGTCCGCTCAGTCTGGCTCAGTCGTACCGTATCGCTACTCCTCGGCACTCTCTTAACCCTCTCATCCCAATACTCATTTGCGCAGGAACTAACCAGCGACGACGACGTTCTCCGTGTAAGTACTGACCTTGCAGTCTTCCCAATCCGCGCAAAAGACGGGAAGGGGCGTGCCGCCTTAAACCTCACGGTCCGAGATTTCCTCCTGAAAGACAAGGATAAGGTTACTGCGGGTCTGTACTTTGCGGCGGGAGCAGAACGAGTTGCTTTGATGTTTGCGCTGGATCAGTCGGGAAGCCTCCGCGAGATCATATCGGAGCAGCGCGATGCGGCAATTGCCCTCCTGGGTCGCTTCGACAAGAATTCGCGGGTCGCTGTGCTTCGCTTTTCAGAGCTGCCCTCATTGGTTGTGCCGTTTGACAACGATCCCGAACAGGCGCGAGGAGCATTCACTTTTCCCGCCCGCGCAAATGCACGGACTGCAATCTTTGATGCGGCTGCTGCCGCGCTTACAGCCTTCGACTCACTGCCAATGGATCGCGCCGAGCGGCGTATTGTCATTCTGATCAGCGACGGCCTCGACAATGCGAGCAGGATTAAGCCTGATCGTGTCGTTCAGGCCGCCCAGAGCAAAGGAATCTCTTTCTACACAATTCAAATTCCTTTATTTTTTCCCCGCAACGGCCGGCTTGCGCCACGACCGGCTGCGAAGGGCTTTCGCGAGCTGGCGGAAAAGACAGGCGGTCGCTATTTTCTAATTGGCGAAAAGGCTGCTTTGGAAACGGAGAGGCGTCCGGATCTTAGCCCTGTCTTTCAGGCCATCGAAGAGGATCTCAAGAGCCAATTCTTAATCGGCTTCTATGCAGCTGACAAGGCCAGGGACGGAAGCGCTCACGTGGTCTCGATCAGTTTAATTCCCTTAGGGCTAAGCTATTCAGTGGGGCAATACGGTTTTGCCCGCAGCCATCGTTTTTCGCTGCGCTTTGCACGACGGGCCGAAGCATCACACAATAACCAATGAGCCACTTCTCAGGTAACGTAAAAGATGACTGACACCTCCGATCGGGAATTACGCAAGATCCGGCGCGCATTGATTAGCGTGTCTGACAGGGCCGGCATCGTGGATTTCGCTCGCGAGTTGACCGATTACAATGTGGAAATAATCAGCACTGGCGGTACTGCCAAACTTCTACGCGAGAACAATATCCCTGTGCGAGAGGTTGCGGATGTCACGGGCTTTCCGGAGCTGATGGACGGCCGGGTGAAAACGTTGCACCCGCGGATTCACGGAGCTTTGTTGGCTGTCCGGGATAATCCCAAACATCAAGCAGCTCTGCGCGAACATGAGATCGATCCGATTGACATGGTAGTGATCAATCTCTATCCGTTCGAACAGACGGTCTCGAGGCCGGGCGTAACGATCGAGGAAGCTATTGAGCAGATAGATATAGGCGGCCCTGCTATGATTCGTTCTGCCGCGAAGAATTTTCGAGATGTCGCAGTGGTCACATCTCCGAAGGGATATCCTGCAATCGCTGCCGAGATGCGGAAATACAAGGGCGCGCTCTCCGCAGCAACCAAAGAGTTCCTGGCCGAGCAAGCTTTTCGCCTGACCTCAATCTATGATGAGACGATCACCGCTTTCCTCTCAACAACTGCTTCACATGGTCAACATTTTGAAATTACCAGAGAAACTCGCGGCAGATTCCCATGGCAAACGACAACTGAGTCTTCCGGCGAAATCGAACTTCCAGCATACGAGAAGTGGAGACTAACAAAGGTCCGCGACCTGTGTTACGGCGAAAACCCACACCAGCAAGCGGCTCTGTATGATACCGGTGAGACTGCTGGCATCGGTCACGCTCAACTGCTTTCCGGGAAGCAGATGTCGTTTAATAACTATGTTGACGCTGACGCCGCGTGGCAACTGGTTTGCGACTTTGAAGAGAACGCATGCGCAATCATTAAACACACTAACCCGGCCGGCGTTGCTTTAGGAGATACAACTGAAGAGGCTTATAGAAAAGCATTGGCAACTGATCCTACTTCTGCCTTTGGCGGCATTGTTGCCTTCAATCGCATCGTGGACGGCAGGGCTGCCAGCGCAGTGATTGAGATCTTCACAGAAGTGGTCATTGCTCCAGATTTTGAGGCTGATGCGCTTGAAATATTAAAGTCCAAGAAGAACCTGCGCGTGCTGCGCGCGCAACCCATAGAGCCAACACCAGAATTGGAATACAGACAAATAAGTGGCGGCATGCTCGCGCAAACGCCAGATACGCACGTGCTCAAGCGCGAAGAGCTGAGGGTCGTTAGTAAACGCCAGCCCAGCGAGCAAGAGATTCGCTCGCTACTCTTCGCGTGGATCGTCGCGAAGCACACCAAATCCAATGCCATTGTTTACGCGCGCGAAGGGCAAACAGTGGGCGTGGGCGCGGGACAGATGTCGCGCGTCGACTCGGTTAAGTTGGGCGCAATGCGCGCACAACTACCGCTTCCGGGTTCTGTGCTCGCTTCGGACGCGTTCTTTCCTTTTCGGGATGGAATAGACGAGGCGGCAAAATACGGCATCACAGCCGTTATTCAGCCGGGCGGCTCCGTGCGCGACGCAGAAGTGGTTGGCGCCGCCGATGAGCATGAGCTCGCAATGATCTTTACCGGCATTCGCCATTTTAGACATTGAGGTTCGTTGCAGTTTTAGTGTCATGAAGTCAGTACCACCGCGCGGTAGCGGGTGGGTCCGTCTGCATTAAACGCTCGCTTGTC
>DATEUF010000353.1:0-25790 GCA_035283325.1 Pyrinomonadaceae bacterium
CTTGTCACCGCTTTTGACTAGGAATGTCTCACATCGGAAAGCGGTGACAAGTCACAGCACTCCAAGGAGTTGAGCAATTTACTCACAGGTCAGATCTGTACTTCGACTTACTGCGCCGTGAGTAGATTAGTGGGTTTGACATAACCTCTTCGAACCGCCTGGAACTCACGCAACTCGTGTCTGCCAAAGCCGCAGATGGTGGTATAATTCCCACAACTGACCGCTTGAGCTCTCGGGGGAGCCCACGTCTCATCGCTAGCTTTTGAAAGGTTGAAAAAGCGCGGTGATTAATTACTACAAAATTCTGGGTATTCAGCGCAATGCTTCGACGTCTGAGCTCAGGTCGGCTTATCGAAAGCTGGCCAGGTTGCGACACCCGGATGTAAACAGCGGCTCAGAAAATGCCGCCCGCGATTTTGCACTACTTTCAAAGGCATATCATGTTCTGAGAGATCCGCAGGAGCGCGCCTACTATGATCAACTGCTAAACGCTCAGAACAACAGCGGCTATTCAATTTTGAACTCGAACAATCCTCACGCGCGACGGGCTCGAAATCTCGCGGTGCAGGCGAAATGGGATCGCGTTGTGGATGAGGTACTCGAACGAGACCGTAGAGAAAATCGAGAGCGGCAACGAGCAGTTTTTACCACTGTATCGCTTTTCCTGTCTACGTTCTTTGTGGCGATGATGAGGCCGCAGTTGTGGGATGTCTTCTCCTACGTCGGACGGGCTATCGTGCTCACCCTCTTTGTGATCGGGATATGGCACCTGGCCACGAGACTGCGCGAGTATCTGGCCCATTATACGTATATTCCAAAACCGATTCAGGACTCCATCATGCGCGATGAAGAAATGCCCGAACAACCATTTACGCGCTTTTCGGCCTATACATTCCTTCTCGTTGGTTACGTTCTCAGCCTCGGTTTTGGATTGCTTATCGGGTGGCATACTCAGGACTTTTTCAATGACCTGACGCTCCTCTTTCGCCATCGCGTAGAAGTAGTTCAATCAAACATGTTCCTCTACTCCTCCACCGTGCTCTTACTTCCAGATCTCGTTGTTTACCCACCCATCGCTGTTCTGATCATCGATAGCATGCACGCTCTGGCATCACGCATCGATTGAGGGGTGGGTTTGAGTCAGGAGCCAAAGAGATGGCCAAACAATTAACCGAACGCCAGCTTCTCGTCTTGAAGATCGAGGGTCTAAGCGATTCTGAGGTGCAGGAACTACTGGATTACCTGGCAATTATGGAATCGCGCCGCACCCGGGCGGCAACTTCGGTCCCGGAAGACGAAGTAGTCGAGTTGCTGGCAGAGGCTGCGGAGAACCGGAGAGCACGCCAGGCATTTGAGTGGGAGACAGTAAGACGGAGAGCGGAGCGCCGGGCGGCTACTCGTTCAGGAGCTTCCGCATGAGGTTGTGGGAACGGTACGTCTGCAACAGCGGGAACCCAGCCCTACAGACCGCATTGAATGTTTTTCTGGTGGGCGTAGTGCTTTTTGGGTCGCTTGTGACCCCGGCCTCGGGCTATTCTCAGGGCGACCTTACGCCGTTTCAAGCCGAAATAGAAAAACAAAGACAACGTCTCGGCTCAGAGGATATCGAGGAGAGGCGCGATGCAGTAATGCGATTGGGTGCGATGAATCACCCTGAGGCTTCCCGCGTTGCCCTACGCGCGTTGAGTGATACGTCGGCAATTATCAGGGCGACAGCCGCCGCGGCGATTCTGTGGCTACGTTCCGAAGACGCCGCCGCAGCCTTGATTCCCAACCTCAAGGACAAGGAGGAGTTTGTCAGGCAAGAATCGGCTTATGCCCTGGGCCGGACCCGCAGTCGGGCGGCCCTAGCGCCGCTTATCTCGCTCTTCGAGAGCGACAAGAAGCCGGGTGTTCGTAGCGCGGCGGCAGTTGCTCTGGGACAGCTTGGAGACCAAACAGCGGTTGACCCTTTGCTTAAGGCGTTGTTTGCGCAAGCCGCAGGTCGCGATTCGAAGAAGAGCATAAGGGAGAAGAATCCTTTCCTGCTGCGGGCCGCGGCGCGCTCTCTCGGACAGATCGGGAGTCGCCGCGCAGTGCCGGCACTATTGGCCACTGTTGAAAATGAAGCTCTCCCGGAAGACGTCAGACGCGAGGCAGCAAATGCCCTGGGGGCGATTGGTGACCCATCAGCTACTGCGACGTTGCGCGCCATGTTGACTACGCCAGATCCTTATCTGTCGCGAGCGGCATATGATGCCCTGCGAAAGATCGAATTCCAGAATCGACAGCGATAATTTGTAATCAGTGCTGCTGAAATGCGAAAGCGCCGGCCACTCTTATGAGTAGCCGGCGCCTTTTCTAATAGCGGCCCGAGCTTAACTTTCGGTCTTCTCGCTACGGCTCTGGCTCTTTTTGGCAGCTTTGGTGGCCTGAGGTATCGGGAGACCTACACCACCGGAGAGCGACTCGGCAGCCTCAGCCTGCACCTTGGGCTTCGGCATATCCTGAATCAAGGCCCCTCCTGAGCGTTTGGAAAAGACCAGCTTTGTGGTTCGTTCGTCAAGGTCCACATTGACCAGATCGCCCAGCCCGATTTGTCCCGTGGCTACCAGATTCGAGAGCGGATAAACCAGGAATCGTTCGACTGAACGCTTCAAATGGCGCGCTCCATATTTGAAATCCAGTCCCTCTTTAAGCAGCGTATCCTTCGCGCGGTCTGAGCACTGGAAGACAAACTTAGTTCCAGCGGATTGCATAATGCGATCCTGCACCGCTTGCAACTCGAGATCGAGAATCAGGCGCAGATGGTGTTCCTTCAGCGACCTGAACACGACTACCTTGTCAATGCGGTTCATGAATTCCGGTGAGAACTTTCGCCGCGCAGCTTCTACTGCCGTTCGGTAAATCTTCTGATCGACATCAGTATCGTTGGGGTTCTTGGCTCCTTTGCCGGGAGCGAAGCCAATACCACCGGAGATAAGTTCTGACATCTCACGGGCGCCCAGGTTTGAGGTCATGATTACCATGGCCCGGGAGAAATCTACGCGACGGTTGTCGCCCAGTGTCAAAGTGGCCTTATCCAGAATACCAAGCAGCAACTGCCACAGACTGTCAGAGGCTTTCTCAATCTCATCGAAGAGCACCAGTGAGAGTTTGAGATCATCGGTGTGCATCCGATCCAGATTCTCCTGAGTCAACATCGGAGACGTTTCGCGATGCCCCAGGTATCCCGGAGGGGAGCCAATCAATTTTGCTATTTCGTGGGAATGCTGAAACTCCGCGCAGTCGATCTTCACGATCGCGTTGGCGTCGCCATACAACGCCTCGGCGGCGGCCTCAATTACGCGAGTTTTGCCCGAGCCGGTTGGTCCCAGAAACAGCATGGTGCCAATCGGCCGGTTGGGCGGATTCATGCCGGCAAGAAATATCTGATAAAGGCCGCTCATACGGCGAACAGCCCGTTCCTGACCCACGATGCGGGCGGAGAGCCGTTCCTCGAAGTCCTGAGCACGCGGGCTCTTCTGTTCAGGATCCAGATAAACCGTACCCAATGTATCGTTCAATGTGTTCATTTCAAGTTCTGTAACCATTGTCGTGCTCCTTGCCCGAGCATTGCCTTCGTACCGTTGCGATAGTTTGCCGACTCGCTCTTTTCCGGCACGGCCACTTTTGGCCTCGCGCTCATTTGTCATATGCAAGGAACGATCCGCTTACTAGATTGATGCGTCTGGTTGACGCTTCGTTTCCCGGCTTGCCTTGCGGCAATCGCAGGCAACCCTGAGAGCACGATGCTATATACACGACACGTTTTCAAAAGTCATCACAAAATATTGGGGAGGAGCAGAAATGGTGGCCTAATCAGTTCGCATCAGGCGCCGACTTTAGGGTGACATTTCATGTCACGGGGCAGGTGCCAATAAGTGTTGTGTGGGGTTGATTCAGTGGGGCGTGGAAATTTGGTAGACGTTTTAACGCGCCCTGGTACCAAAACGTCTCATTCAGAGCCGCGAAATGGGCATTTTTGTCGCTTCGCAACGCGCGGGCACGGTGGCCTCATCTAATCATAATATTCAAGGCCCAGATGCGTTATCAGGTCTTCCCCGCGCAGATGGCGGAGCGTGTTCTTTAGCTTCATCAACTGGATGAAGATGTCATGTTCCGGATAGAGTCCCGGGGCGGTTTGAGGCGACTTAAAATAAAAGGACAGCCACTCCTGGATTCCTTTCATGCCGGCGCGTTGCGCCAAATCCAAAAACAGTGCCAGGTCGAGAACGATTGGGGCCGCAAGGATGGAATCCCGGCAAAGGAAATCAATCTTGATTTGCATTGGATAGCCGAGCCAGCCAAAGATGTCGATGTTGTCCCAACCTTCTTTGTTGTCACCTCGAGGCGGGTAGTAGTTGATGCGAACGACGTGTGAAAAATCTTTGTAAAGATGTGGATACACTTCTGGCTGTAGTATGTATTCCAGCACGGAAAGCTTTGATTCCTCCTTCGTCTTGAAAGAGGCTGGATCGTCCAGGACTTCGCCGTCGCGATTACCCAGGATGTTTGTTGAATACCAGCCATGCAATCCCAGCATTCGCGATTTAAGACCGGGAGCGATAATGGTTTTCATCAGGGTCTGTCCGGTCTTGAAGTCCTTGCCGCAGATGGCGAGGTTATTCTGTTCGGCGAGTTTTCGCAGCGCGGGAATGTCCACAGTGAGGTTGGGGGCGCCATTCGCAAAAGGAATTCCCGACTTTAGTGCGGCATAGGCATAGATCATCGAAGGCGCGATCGCTTTATGATTTTCACGCATGGCCTGCTCAAACGATTCAATCGTTTTGTGGACTGGATGCTGCTTCAAAAAAACTTCAGTGGAGGCAGCCCAGATCATCACGACGCGTGAGCATCTATTCTTCCGTTTCCATTCCGCCATTTCGTCGATCAGTTGTTTCGCCAGTGCAAACTTGTTGGCGCCGGTCTTTACATTGGTGCCATTGAGTCTCTTGACATACGACTGGTCGAAGACTGCCTTCATCGGCTTGATTCTCTGGAGGGGTGTCTTCAACTGGGCCAATAGTCCTTTCTCCAGCACACCGGCATGCATTGCCGCCTCGTAGGCAGAATCCTGAAAGATGTCCCAGGCGCCAAAGACCAGGTCTTCAAGTTTTGCCAGCGGCACAAAGTCCCTGATCAGCGGGACTCGATTTTCAGTGCGCTTGCCAAGGCGGATGGTGCCCATTTGAGTCAAACTGCCAATCGGCTCCGCGATGCCTTTCTTGATGGCTTCAACCCCGGCAATGAAAGTGGTGCTCACAGCTCCCAGACCAACCAGCAGTACTCCCAGCTTGCCTTTAGGCGGAACAATTGGGGCGCCTTTTTCTACTGCCATACGAGTATCCTCCTGAATTTGCCGCTCATCATACAGGGCCTGGGCGGCAAATGTCCTTCAGTATCTTGCTGATTACTAGCGATTAATTGCGCATTTCCTGCCTGGCAGCTTGCAGAGTAGCGGGATATAAGTGCCTCGCATGTTGAAGCTAAACTGAACCATATGCCGAAAAAGCGCGTGCAGCTGACGGCGCGGTAGCGTGTTTCTCAAGTAATCTGTTCCTACAGCTTGAATGCCGATCGCGCGCCGCAGGTAAAGCGCAACCGCTTTATCGCATCAGCATCGGGCTTGCCGAAGTGAGTTCTTAAGAACCAATTGACCACTAAGTAGTTCAGCGACTATATTCCAAGTTATGAGCGCAGGAAATATCAAAGAAGAGGCAAAGCGATTGCTGGACAGGCTGCCGGATGATCTCACCTGGGATGAATTGATGCATGAGATTTATGTTCGTCAATCTATCGAAGCGGGCCTGGTCGACAGTAAAGCCGGCAAAACTGTGCCGGTCGCCGAAGTACGCGAGAGATTTGGGCTGCCATCGTGAGGGTTCTGTGGACAGAATCGGCCTTAGCTCAGCTTCAGCACATCCACGATTATCTCGCGCAGACTTCACCAGAATATGCTCTGCGAATTGTTGATCGGCTTACCAAACGGTCAGTACAGATCGCGACGTTTCCATTCTCAGGCTGAATGCTTCCGGAGTATGAGTTGAATGAAGTTCGAGAGGTTATTGAAGGGCCCTATCGCGCTATTGGTTATTCGTTGATAATCCGCAATGTCCCGACGAGGTTCTCAAATCAGTTCTCTCTTACTGTGGTTCGCTACTTCGAAATGGGGGAGCAGGAGAAACGTAGCGGCGCAATCTAAGAGCCGTTCTACCCGCCCGACGCTAGATTGCCTCTCGTATAACTTCTAGCGTCGCTACCTGGATGTCGTCGTTCAGCACGTGACGTTAATAATGCCGCTGTTACCGATGAAAGTCAGCTTGTTACTTCTTTGGTTGCCGCGGGTACTCACGATTCTGTTTGCCCTCTTCATTAGCATATTCGCCCTCGACGTCTTCGGTGAGGGTTTAGGCTTCTGGAAGACAGTCACGGCTTTGCTGATTCATCTGATTCCGACGGTCGTCATACTCCTGTTGTTAGCGGTAGCGTGGCGCCGTGATTGGGTCGGAGCAATCGCATATATTTCACTAGGTGTCCTGTATCTGGTGATAGCTTGGGGCCGCTTTCACTGGTCCGCTTACGCTGCTATTTCTGGTCCACTCTTGCTTATCGGCCTGCTGTTTTTTCTCGGCTGGCTATATCGGGCAAAACTGGATGGCGCATCGTAAGCCAGGTCCTGCCTCTTATGTCATTTCTGCAGGAAGATGCATTGATATTGCTAGGCCGCGAACATCGGGCAACGGTGAGAGTCGTTCTCTAATCCTGCTATTACTTGCGCTTTTTGCAGGATTGCCGGACGTCGAAAGAGGAGCGTGAACCGATGAAGTGCTGCAGATTGCTTCGTTGCCTGATGATAGGCATCACCCTCGTTGCGGGCGCACCCACTCCTGGTTGGGTCGTTGCCGGGCAGCAAAGCCAGATGTTCCGAGTTCCCTCAAAGGATGGGACACTGATTGCGGTCGAGTGCAGCGGGTCCGGCCCGAGCCTCGTGATCGCCCATGGAGGCATAGGCGACCGAACTCGATGGACGCCGATGTTCCCCTTGCTCTCCTCCCGCTTTACCGTTTGTGCGATGGACCGTCGTGGCCACGGAGCAAGCGGTGACTCGCCAGACTACAGCCTTCAGAAGGAAGCTGAAGACATCGCAGCGGTGGTCGACTCACGACCGGGCACCGTATTCCTGCTCGGACACTCATATGGAGGCGTCTGTGCGCTGGAAGCCACATTTCTGACCAAGAGGATCTCCAAACTGCTGCTCTACGAGCCCCCGCTGCAGGATCGCATCGACCTCGGACTTGTTGGCAGAATCGAGAAGATGATCCAGGACGGGAAAAGAGACCAGGCAGTCGTGGCGTTCTTAAGAGAGGTCGTCATGGTCTCGCCAAGCGAGCTGGATGCCATGAAATCACGACCCGCTTGGCGTCGCCTGGTGGATTCGATCGACTCGCATCCTCGCCAGATGCGCGCCCTCGCCGCATATCGATTCGACGCAAAACGGATGAGCACCATGACCGTTCCAACGCTGCTTATCAGGGGTGGCGAAACGGCAATACCGGATGTGAAGAGAGCCATGAGCAGTCTGATGGAGTCCCTGCCAAACTGGACCGAGGTCGTTCTCAAGGGTCAGCAACACAACGCAATGGACACCGGTCGCCAGCAGTTGGCCGAAGCAATAACCACCTTTCTGCTCGGTACTAACAAGGTTAGTAGCGGGTACGGCCTTTTTATCGAAGGTCTACCAAGCGCGTTCTTCTCCCAATTCTCTCTGAGGAGGTTGGCTAAGAAGAATGCTTCCACCGCTGGTGTGCTATGTGATGAAGCTGGAATTGGAAGTGGTGGCGGTGGGGGTGCAGGTTCTAAACAAGCCGCATATAACAAGTTTGAGACATTTTCATGTCAGCTCAAATCATCAGACCCCACTAAATTTGATGAGTCGGAGTTTATCTCTATCCTCAAAAGGGATGTGGAGCAAGAGATAAAGCAGAGTGGTCTAACAATTAGGAATTCACAAAGCCCTGATTCGGGTAGCTTCTATTTAGAGTATGAAGAAGATGCGATGAAAGGACGAGTAGAAATCTCTGGAGAAAGAAGAGAGCGGTACTACACTTTGACAGCATCTCTAATAGAGGAGAGAGAAGCGAAGGAAAAACAGAGTCAATGAGCAGCAATTCCGAAAGACGAGTATCATTCCGGTGGGCGGCGGTCTTATGAGTTTTGAGATGTGGCCGTACCCGGTCAAGTGAAGCTTAATAGTCCTTCTCTATCTTGCTGATTATCGCATCTGATTGGGCTATACCCTCGGGAATGGATTAGCGGGATACCAGGGACTCGCGGAAAGCGCGCGGAGTCATCCCCGTCGTCTGGCGGAAGGCCTTGCTAAAATGGCTCGCGCTTGCGTAGCCGACTCGCGAGCTGATCTCTGTGATTGAGAGGTCACTATCGGCGAGCAGGACTTGCGCCTGGGCAAGGCGCAAGTCTGCCAGGTACGCGTGCGGCGTTGTGCCCGTAAGTTTCTTAAAAAGACGTGCGAAATGGAAAGGCGATAGGTAAGAAGCCGCGGCAATCTCTTTCAAGGACAATTCCTGATTGAGTTGGGCATGCATCAGTTCCACTGCTCGACGAATGCGCCGATCAATGATCCCCACGCGTGAAAGCTCCAATTCATTCGAGAGCCGCATGTTGGAGTAGTGGCGGAGCAGGTGCACGAGGATCTGCTCTACGGAGGCGGTAATTACAATGTCGCGCCCGACGCCCTCATTCGCCAGCTCAGCAGCGAGAGCGCAGGACATCTCACTTAAGCGAGAGTCATCGTAAATCACAGGCAGCGAGAAGGAAATAGTTGCCCCCTGCGTGACCAGTCGCAGACGAACTGCATAGTCGAGCAGCAAGGCTGGAGAGATAGCGAGAAGGAGCATTTCCACGTCTTTACCGGCGACGGTTACTGGCGTGGTTGGCTCGATCAGTAAAGAACCCTTGTTTTTTAGTTTGGCTTTTTGGCCAGCGAGCAGGTACTGTGCTTCTCCCTCAAGGAGAAAAAGAATTTGGTGTTGGCCTCGGCTTTCATTCGTCCACTCGAGCTTTCGCAAGCGGCGATAGAAGATAGAATACTGCGGCCGAACAAAGAAACGGTTTAGCTCGAGCTGCCTTGACATCAAAGGGCAACTGTACGCGAAAGGTAAGGTTACGGGCAAAAGTCTAAAAAGGAGAACCCTATGTCAAAAGAGAACGTCAATGTGGTACTCGGAATGTATGAGGCATTCGCTACCGGAAACATCCCCGTCGTTATCGGCGCGCTGGCTCCGACCGTGGAGTGGTGGGAAGCGGAGAACTTCATCTATGCCGACAAGAATCCTTATGTAGGTCCTGACGCGGTCCTATCGGGCGTCTTTATGCGGATTGGTAACGAATGGGAGAAGTTTACTGTCTCTCCCAAAGAAGTCCTCGACGCCGGCGAGACAGCTATCGGGTACGGCTACTACAGTGGCACCTACAAGCAGACTGGCGCGCAAGTACGGGCGCAGTTTGCGCATTTCTTTACTTTCCGAGACGGGAAGATAATCAAGTTCCAACAGTACACAGACACGGCACAGTTCCTGAAGGCAGTAGGACGTTAAAGTTGATCACGACAAGTCAGCATTGCCGTGGGGTCATTTGTGATCAGTGCTCTGATACCCAGCCGGCGGGCGCGTGAAATCCATTCAGGAGTATCGACCGTCCACACAACAACATCCAAATCATCCCGTTTTGCATTTTCGATCACTCGACGGCGGGCTATTGTGTGATGCAGCGCAATTTCATCCACTCTCCATGTTTTGGCCAGTTTAACTAAATTTCGTTGCTGCAGTAGCGAGACGGGTTGACGAAGTCTCGGTTCGAAGAGAGCGGCCGTACGCAAGCGCGGATTACGCCGGCGTATTTCCCCCAAAACGGAAAGATCGAAACAAGCTATTATTACCCACTCAGCTATGGACCTCTCGCCGATCGCGTCAACTACGGCAGCCGCAAGTCTCGTCGCGGCGCCGCGTTGGCACTTCATCTCGAGATAGAGCAGAGCGTCAGAGGCGCGGAATAAATCCAAGACATCAGCCAGAGTTGGTATTCTCTCGCCCGAATACGCTGGTCCACCCATTTTCCGGTCGAGCGAGAACCAGCTTCCTACATCTATTAAGCGCAACTCGGCCGCAGTCAGGTCTTCCACCAGCCCGGTGCGCAATCCGGTTCTTTGCAGACTGGCGTCGTGAATTACTACCGGCACCTGGTCGCGCGATAGTCTGACATCGAATTCGATTCCATCAGCACCGTCAGCAATAGCCCGCTGGAAAGCAGCAATAGTATTTTCCGGGGCCACTGCGGAAGATCCCCGATGCCCGATAATGAGAGGAGTTGGATTCACTGGTTGGTGCGCAGAAAGGCCTGAGTTGTATTGACACTTCAGTAAAACCAATTCAGAGATACTGCACTAGCTTTGTTTTGTCTGGTTGAGTACGGCGGGACTCTGAATAATCTTCTTCAGTTTGATGTCAAAAGTGCCAAACTCGTGTTTGATCTTGGCGCTAACGGGAATGTGTCGATGGTCGGCTGTCAGCCAGATAGAGAACCGGCCCGCGGTGTCAACCATTCCTTTTGGCCCAAACAGCTCCACGTCAAGATGCAGAACATCGACTCTTCCTAACACGGTTTTCCTGCGCCTTTTCTCGATCACATGCACTGGAATCTGGTAGACGCGGCCGGAGTCAGTAATTGGGATTTCGAAACTCCGGCCAATTTCCAGGGGCTGCGTTCTGAGGAAATATATTGCCGACAACACATCCTGGATCTGGCCATTGAAGGTAGCGCTGGCAACTCGTGGCTCACTTGTTGGATTTTTCGGATCGTGCTCGGTCCAAACCACCTTGCCATTGGACTGATCGTAGACCGCCTCGCTCGAGCGCACTCTGCTACCCTGCTCATCAAACCGCTTTGTGTTCTGAACCGTAAACGAGGCTGGTTCGACAATCGATATAACCCGCTCGAGAAAATGAATATTGAACAGCCTGGCAAAGAACCCTTTGCTCTTTGCTTCACCTGTGAACTGTAGAATGTAAGGCCCGGTGGTCTCTGAAGTGCTCGCTTCGCTTGTTTTATTAACAGGAGGTGTGACGCGAACTGCCGTCAAGCGAAAGTCAGCGATATCCACTTTGCGCAAAAATGCTCGCGAGAACTCGGCTTCAAATAACAGCTCTTCAGCCGGTTCGAACGGTCGTGGGCCGCCCGGTATCGCCCGCTTTTGGCCAAGAGAGAGGCTTGCCCACACCGCGGTTAAGGCGACAACGAGCACCAGATTAATAGAAAGTCTTGACCGGGTCGTCGTCATTTCAGGTAATAAGCCTTAAAGGCCAGCAGTCCCCAGGCAACCAGCAGCCCCAGGGCTGCCCGATACTCTCGATAACGCAGGTAAAGCCGGCGATCAAATCCTATATCTCTCCCTCTGCGGTAGGGTGTAATCCTTGGAATAAAAAGTGGCACTTCCTCCGCATAACGCTGGTAGTCTGCTCCAAAGATCTCTCGCAGAGTTGAGGCTTCGACGCGCATTACGGGCAAATAGATGCCAACAAACAGGAGCACGAACACAGCCGCCAGGAGCCACCGGCCGCCCCCAATAGTGAAGCCAAGACCCACAAGCGAGCTCCCAAGATAGAGGGGATTGCGGGTGTAAGCATACGGTCCCGTCGTGGCAAGCGCGGCGTTCTTTCGTATATGCCCGGCCGCCCAGGCCCGGACAATCAGGCCGATCAAGGATACCGCAGAGCCTATTACCAACGTAAGAGTGCGTGGTTGTGCCAGGATGATAAACACCACCGCGGTCAGAAAACCGAGTGGCACGCGCCAACGTTGTAGCCATGTGTTGTCTTTTGGCAACTACCTTCAGTCCGGAGCTATCGCTCGCTGGATCTATCAGGAAACCCTGTTGTTACGATGATGTTGAAGCGGTTACGGTGGCAGACGACCCAAATACCGAAGCAGCTTTGGCTCGCTCAAGCCTCTCAGTCGCAGCTTCGATAACACGCTCGACTTCAATATCCAGGCATATCCAGTTTGAGCATGCACGCCGGTGACAGTCTATGCGGCAATCGATATCAGTTCGCTCTACGCAGATGTCCTCCGGTCGCGGACTACCATTGCGCCACCACTCAGTTGGCCCGAAAATACTTACCACCGGAGCGCCGGCGGCAATAGCCAAATGGGTCGGGCCTGTATCACCGCCAACGTAAAGACGCGCTCGGCCCGCAAGTGAATAAAAGCCCTTTAAAGAAACGTGAACGGCACGGGCTCGGCCAGTTTTGCTCGCCGCCAGAACGGATTGGGCAAGTTCAGACTCTCCCGGTCCGTAAGTAACAAGCGATGTGAGTCCGTGGCGTGTCCAGAGCTCATCAGCCAAACTGCCAAAGCGGCTCGCGCTCCAAAGTTTTGTTGGCCAACCGCCGCCGGGATTAAGAATGGCGTAACCCTGGACGTCGGCAAAACTTACCTGTGAAACCTCTGCTTCTGCTAAAGCACCGACAGCGACCGGAAACTCCAACTCACCAGGATTTTCAGGGATAGGAATTCCAAGTGCGCCATGTACCAGACCCAGATTCTTCCAAATTACGTGGGTACGTTTTGGGATCGGGACTGTTTTGGAAAGAAAAATGCGGCTGGCCGGTTCGCGGAGGCCTTCGCGGGAGAAGCCAAAAATACGGCGCGCGCCCGAAAGGCGTGCAATTGAGGCCGACTTTAGTAGTCCCTGAAAATCCAGGGCTAAATCGAAGGCCGAGGCGCGAAGCCGACGTAACTGCCGGCGCGGTGCCTGCAGCGTCTCCCCAGACATCAGCCCGCGCCTCAATGCCTTCGTGTCGACTTCGATGAGACGATCCAGAAGCGGGTTGTCTCTCAAAATTTCTGCTGCCTGCCGCTCGACAACCCATGAGATTTCGGCATGTGGCATTGCCCGGCGCACGGCAGCCAGCGCCGGCAAGGTGTGCACAATGTCACCAATGCTCCCGAGTTTTACAAACAGAAGCCGCATTAAAACGTATCAGGTCCCTCCAAAATAGGTGAACGGTGCATAGACGAAAAGCAGTGTGAGCGTGGCGACCAAAGCACCGCCGTGACAGAAAGCCCTCCTGACAGTCGAGTTATTCCTGGGTTTTTGCTTCACGGATTTCGGCCCTTCCAGAGCTTCTCGATGAGCTCGGAGGTAGAATGACCCTTTTGATCGCCAACGATAGCCACCCGGCCACCGTAGGATCGTACCACGTCTCGCTCCGGGACCGTTTCCTCTGAGTAGTCAGTGCCTTTGGCGTGAATGGCTGGACGTACAGCCAGCAAGAGTTCCTTTACTGTGGGTTCATCAAATATTGTTACGAGATCGACGGCGGAGAGAGAGGCTACAATCTCGGCGCGTTCACGTTCGGGCATGATTGGCCGGCCCGGTCCTTTCAACAGCGCCACTTGTCTGTCTGAATTGACAGCTACCACCAAAAAGTCGCCAACTTGGCGCGCACCGTTCAGGTAACGAACGTGGCCCGCGTGGAGCACGTCAAAACAACCGTTGGCAAGAACCACAGTGGCGCCCTTCCGCTTTTCTTCGGCTACCCGAGCGACGAGCGACTCACGATCCAGAATCCTCGAGCGTGCGTCCAGATCGACGATGGTTTTTGTCATGGAACCAACTCGGAGTGGAGCACTGAATACTCCAGTTCTTGTGCCGTCACGGAAGCGGTACCGCGCTTCATCACGACAAGGCCGCCGGCGTAGTTTGCCAGGCGTGCTGCGTCCGGAAATGAGGCTTCCGACGCTAGTGCTAGCGCGTAAGTCGCGATTACCGTATCGCCAGCACCCGTGACATCAACGGGTTCACGACCACCAACGGCATTGATGTGCATTGGTGGCACGCCAGCTTCGAGCAAAAGCATGCCCTGACTGCCTCTGGTTAGCAGCAGAGCTCGGTGTCCCAGACGTTTGCGCAAGTCCTCAGCTGCCACTTCAAGTTGGGCAATGTCTGTGACGTCGGCTCCCAACAATTGCTCGACTTCGTCGCCATTGGGAGTTGCCGAAGTAAATCCGGGCAGCGACCCCAGGCGAAAACGCGAATCCACCAGAGTTGGAAGTTTTCGCGCTAGCGCCGCATCGCGGGTGAAGATCGCCATTTCGGGATTCGCGACCCCGTAGTTGTAATCTGAGATGATTACCGCGTCGACAGATCCGGTCTTTTCCAACACCTGCTTGCGCAACTGATCGCTTAAGGAACCATCGCCTGAGTCGTTACCTTCATAATCTAGGCGAATAACCTGCTGACGAGTGGAGTGTGTCTGTCCGGCAAGGATGCGCACCTTTGTTGTTGTGCGCACTTTTTCAGAAATAACGATGCCACCGCAATCGATTCCGGCATTATTCAACTTCTCAACCAGCGCCCGTCCGGCCTCATCCGCTCCAACGACACAGATGAGCGATACGCCCGCCCCCAGGGCAGAAAGGTTCACGGCACAGTTTGCTGCCCCTCCCGGAATCGTCTCGGTGCATTCATGGCGCAGTATGAAGACCGGTGCCTCACGCGAAACACGTGCAATGGCCCCGTAGACAAACTGATCAGCAATTGCATCGCCGACGACAAGCATCTTGCGCTGCGGAAATCGTCTGATGATTGCGATTAGCCGTTCTTGCAGTAGTGTGCGCTCAACCATATGTTTGGAGCCCAACGATGCTTCTCGCCGCTGCGAGCAGGTTTTCACATACCAGATCCGGTTGATGCTTCCATCCACTCCGCTGATTTTCCCACTCGCCACGGCCGTAGCCGGTCAATACAAATGCAGATCTAACTCCTGCGTTTCTCGCTAATTCAATGTCACTGTAGCGATCACCCACCATCCAGCTTTGCTCGAGATTGATTTTGAAATCGGCGGCAGCTTGCACAATCAATCCCGGTTTGGGTTTGCGACAATCACAATCGATGCGGTAGGGCGGTTCGCCAATCGAGGGGTGATGCACACAGTAGTAGATGGCGTCCAGCGTTGCCCCTTCTTTCTCCAGCTCTTTCCGCAGTTGCTTGTGAACTTCAAGAACCATGCTTTCACTGAAATAACCGCGTGCGACGCCGGCCTGGTTCGTGACCAATATTGTCAGCCAGCCATTATCGTGAAGCAGCCGGAGCGCCTCGGGAGATTCCGCAAACAAGCGAAAACGGGAAGGGTGATTAATATAGCCTACCTCTTCCGAGATGGTGCCATCACGATCGATGAATATTGCTCGTACCAATTGATTAGTCAGTGGTCAGTGGTCGGCCCCCTGCCGCCTGCTGCTGCCGTCTGCCCCTGCCGCCTGCCCTCTGCCCTGCTGCTTCAGCAACGCACTGGCCCTCAAAAACACTTCGGCTGAACTAATTGCTGTCATGCAACGATGATCGATCGGACAATCACGCAACATGCATGGAGCGCAATCTGGCTGCTGGCGCACTAACTCCGCAGTGCTCGAAAACGGTCGCGTGGTCAATGGATTAGTAGGTCCGAAAATCACCAACGTTGGCCTACCAAGGGCAGCCGCGATGTGACCCGGTCCGGTATCGTTGGTGACCAGCAGATCTACAACGCTCAGCAACGCAACAGCCTGCGCAAGATCGGTCTTTCCGGTGAGCATCGTCGGCACGTTGCGCATCTGTCGGCTGGCTTCGAGAGAGACTTCCATCTCCTCAGCCGACCCGATCAGCAGTACATTTGCTCCCAAGTCGTCAATCAAGCGATCTGCCAGTGCGGCGTAACGCTCAACCGGCCACCGCTTGGCGCGGCTGTTTGTTGACCCAGGACACAGTGCAACGACCGGCCGATCGTTTTCAATGCCCAACTCAGAAAGAAACCTTAGCGCCTCCACTCGTCTGCTCTCCCGCACAAAAAGCGAATCATCTGGTGCGGCCTTGAGCAGGTCTTCGGTGCCAAACATCAGGCGTTCGACTTCCGCAATGATATTCAGGTAATAAAACACCTCATGTTTGGAGTCTCGCCATTTGGGTAAAGGAAGGGGGTGGGTGAGCAGAGGTCCGCGCGCTTCTTTGCCATAACCCACGCGTAACGGGATCCCGGCGACAGCCGGAACCAGCGCCGCCTCAAAGGAGTTAGGAAAGATTATCGCGAGGTCAAACCGCCCACGTCGCCATTGCAAAATTCGTTGCGGTAAAGAACTTACGGCGCGCCCCTGGTAGGGAAGCAGTTCGTCAATGAAGTCAGCGTCCTCAAAAAGTCCTTTAGCCCAGGCACGAGTCGTAAGCGTTATGTGCGCGTGCGGCAGCAATTGCCGGAGTGCACGCAGCGCCGGCACGGTCATGACGGAGTCGCCAACCCAGTTGGTGCCGCGAACTATGACGCGATTGATGTGCTCGGGCTTAACGTGTGACATTGGAATCAGAACTAACGATCTTGGTCTGGACAAATAGCCGATAATAGCTGTCTATAATAAGCTTTGCAGTCCCGCCTCGATTCCCACCTGAGGTTGCCAATCCAACTCTTCTTGCACATGGCCCAGGTCGGAAATGTAAGTCAACGGCACGCCGGCGGGCAAAGAGAGGCTGTCCTCAACAATCGGCCTTAGCTCGATTAAACGGCCAACTTTTTCGACTATCTCCCGCAGACTCGCCGAATTGTTCTTTCCGCCTCCGAGGTTATACAGGCCAAAGGAACGTGAGGACAAGACGAACGCCTGGCAGGCACGGCAGAAATCGTCGACGTGCAGTATGTCCCTAACCGGACGCCCTTCCAGCGGCAGCTTGATTGGCCATCGGTGCTTAACCGATTCAACATAGTGAGTGACAAAGCCATATTCATTACCTTCTGAGGGTCGCGCATAAACTGCTGAAAGGCGAAAGATGCAGGCCCTGACGTCCCGCTCTCTGGCGTAATATTCAATGTAGCGTTCGCCGATCAGCTTGGACCACTCAAGTGCCGACTGGCCACAATAATCGACTGAACAGGTTTCGGGAACCTCGTCAAATGAATCGGCGTTGATGCCATAAACATCCTTTGTTGACGCGTAGATAAGAGCCGATTGGGCTTTCATGTGCCTGATGACATTGGCGGTTCCTTCGGCGTTTACGCGGAAACACAATTCCGAAGCAGCTGGGTTCTTGTCGAGGTGGGCCGCGAGATGAATGACGACATCGTAATCAGAAATGAGTTCGAGGTCAGAGGGAGCAAGGATGTCGAGATTGGAGCGGCGCGAGTAATCGTCGGCATCAAAAAACCGGCGCACGTGAACTCCGAGATATCCGCTGCCGCCGGTAACGAGAACTTTC
Source organism: Pyrinomonadaceae bacterium (assembly GCA_035283325.1). GTDB lineage: Bacteria > Acidobacteriota > Blastocatellia > Pyrinomonadales > Pyrinomonadaceae > PSRF01. The sequence continues at coordinate 17,318 of DATEUF010000353.1, forward strand.
ATAAAAGAGTCTGGAGTCTAGAGTCGGGAGTCTAGAGTCGGGAGTCTAGACAAACCCATTTGACATTTGACGTTTGACATTTACCATTTGCCATTACAGAAGGCTGGGTTATGGGCCAAGTGGTGGTTAGAGCGCCGACCAAGAACTGGGCCAGAGCATCTGCCAAGGATTAAACGGCGCAGTGGAGTCGCTCACACTCAGCGCTTGTACGCCAACAATGGCAATAATGGGTTTGTCTAGACTCCCGACTCTAGACTCCAGACTCCCGACTCTAGACTCCAGACTCCCGACTCTAATGTTAAACTCATAGCGCCGCGAGTGCATCTAAGTCACTGCATTTGGAGCCCTGTAGCGGTAGCAAGCGCGTTTGAGTGTAAATTGAGTATAGACAGGTCGCAAGGGAGGGTGATAGGTAATAGTTAAGCGTGTGTTATTGGCGAATCATGCCCTTACGTTATCCACCTTCTGAAAGGATTCCCCCCGTCAGGCGAGGCAGCAAGGGGCCGCGCTCGCGGAACCGCATTGTTGCTTATGAGGAGCCCGGCGCCAGTTTCTTCAGGCGCTTCCTGCGCCGCCTCTTTTCGGCTCCGATAATCATTCCGCTAGTTTTCGTCGGCACCATTGTGCTGGGCGTTCTGGTTTATTACTGGACGCTCTTTTCAGGCCGAATCGACAACCTGCTCAGAGGCGAAGTATTCACGCGCACGGCTGGAATCTACGCTGCACCAAAACAGTTGAGAGCCGGTGAAGCGATCTCGGAGGAGGACCTCGTCGCTTTTCTGAGAAGGGCCGGGTACGTTGAAAAGAGCCAGCAGGCCGACACCGCTCGGGGACGCTATTCAGTTCGTGGTGCTGCGGTTGACGTGGAGCCCAGCTCTGATTCGTCAGTTGATGGCCAACGACAATTCCAGCCGGTCCGCATCCAGTTTTCACGAAATGGCAAAGCCATAAGCTCCCTTTCAGGAGCGGGCGGTGCGCGTCTTGAGAAAGTGTTTCTGGAGCCGGAGCTGATTAGCTCAGTTACGGGGAGAGAACGAGCGAAGCGGAGGGTCATCGGATTTAACGATCTGCCCCCGCACTTGGTGAAAGCGATCACGGTCACTGAAGATCGCGCCTTTTTCGAACACTACGGTGTGAACGTCCGGGGCATTCTGCGCGCGCTGATCCGACGTTATGACACTGATCCAAACTCGCCGATTGCGCGTCAGGGAGGGTCCAGTATTACCCAGCAGTTGGTCAAGAACCTGCTGCTCTCGCCGGAGCGCACGCTGCGCCGCAAAGTGGCCGAAGCTTACATGTCGGTTATTCTGGAAACACGGCTGTCGAAAGAACAGATTTTTGCGCTCTATTGCAATCAGGCGTATCTGGGCCAGCAGGCCGGCTTTTCGATCAACGGTTTCGGCGAGGCTGCTGATGCTTATTTCAACAAAGACGTTACCAATCTCACGCTATCCGAATCAGCGTTTCTTGCCGGACTAATTCGCAGTCCGAATCGATACAACCCATATCATGATGTCGGAACGGCCACAGCAAGGCGAAACCAGGTTTTGGACTCCATGATCGAAGCCGGGGCAGTCACTCCAGCGGAAGGTGATCGCGCTAAGAATGAAGCCTTAAAGGTGGCGGCTGTTAAAGGCCGGATCGATGTCTCCGATGCTCCTTACTTTGCCGATTACGTTCAGAATCAACTTGGCGATATTGTCGCGGGTCCAGGCGCAGCAGAGCATCTGCGTATTTACACAACGATTGATATGGATCTCCAGCGCGCCGCCTATGCTGCATTAAGCAAGCAACTGGTTGCGCTGGACAAAGTTCAAGCCAGGCGATTCGAGCCCGGCACACTGCAGGCCGCTTTGGTCGCCATGAATGCCAGAACCGGCGAGATAGTGGCAATGGTTGGCGGTCGCGACTATTCAAAAAGTCAATTGAATCGCGTCTCGGATGCGTTCCGCCAACCAGGTTCCGTCTTTAAGCCGTTTGTCTATGCCACAGCTCTGAACACGGCATACGATCCAGTCCCACGAGTCATTACTGCGGCAACGACCTACATGGACGAACCAAAGACATTTACCTTTGATGACCAGGAATATTCACCCGGAAACTTTGGCGACACCTATACGAACGCGCCGGTCACGTTGCGCGATGGACTGGTGCACAGCCTGAACGTTGTCACCGTTGAAGTGGGTATGGAGGTAACGATTGGCCGCGTGATGAACCTGGCTACAAAGGCCGGCTTACCAAGACCGCCACGCGCGTTTCCAGCAATGGCACTTGGTACGAGTGAAGCCACACCCCTGCAAGTCGCTTCGGCTTACACTGCATTTGCTTCGCTTGGAACACGCACTACGCCAGTTGCCATAAGCCGCATTACGACGGGTAATGGAGTCACCATAGCCGCACCCACGCCGCAGAAAAGCGAAGTCTTGAAGCCTGATGTGGCCTATGTCATGACCTCCTTTATGAAGGATGTCGTGAATCGCGGTACGGCAGCGAAAGTAAGGTCCCGCGGTTTAAAAGCAAACGTAGCGGGTAAAACCGGCACCTCGCGCGACGGTTGGTTTGCAGGTTATACGCCAAACCTGGTCTGCGTTGTTTGGGTCGGTTTCGATGATGGGTCGCAGCTCGGCCTTACGGGCGCTAACTCCGCGTTGCCCATCTGGACTGACTTCATGCAGGTCGCACTTACCGAACATCCAGAATGGCAGGGCGATTGGCAGATGCCTGAGGGCATTCAACAGATTGAGATCAATCCCCAGACCGGCGAACCGGCCAGGCCGGAAGATCCAGAGAAGCGGCTCGAGCTGTTCCTTAATGGCACTGCACCCGGTACTGCTTCCGAAGACGTGAATGAGGACCTGGCTCCCGATAGCGCAGCAGAAGAGACCCCCGAGGCTGGGTCGGAGAGTGGCGTTTTGCCGGAGCCCTCACCATCACCGCCCGGGAAAGGTCAAAAGGACAGTGGGGGAGGAACGCGGCTCGAAGGCACAATCACCCTGGATATCGATCCAACGACAGGGCTGATAGCAGTTGAGACTTGTCCGGTAGTGCGAACTAAAACTTTCGTCCTTGGCACCGAGCCGAAGAAATACTGTGGGCCTGAGCATCATCGCGGGAAGCCACTCGATCCATCCGAAACGCGCCCGCGCGTGGTGAATCCCTAGCTATTCTTCCAGCAGTTCGCTGCAGCCGGATTCAATTGCGGACCGCAACGTTTCGATCGCCAGCGCTGCTGCATGTTGTTTGCGCGCAGGTAGACCTCCCAGCGCTTCGACCAGATCACCTCGCGTGAGCTTCATTGCTGCTTCCACCGGTCTTCCCTCTATCAAAAGGGTGATAGCGGACCCACAGGCCAGAGTGGGTGGACAACCGTAAGCGAGAAAGCGAGCTGCTTCCACCTGGCCTCCTTTGATCCGAAGCGAGAGGCGCAGTCGATCTCCACACACGGGATTAGTGTGCTCCGCGACTGCATTTGCATCAGGCAATTCACCCGAATTTCGTGGCCGCGCAATGTGATCTTTGAAAATCGAGGAGTAAGACACGAATGTTTTTAGACTACAGGGGAAGGGAAGTCTGCCAAACTTAACCTATGCGTCAGCTTGAGCTACGCTCTGCCGCAGACTCTCGGTGTTGCGAACCTTGTTCAGCGGCGACAATTCTCTCAGCTTTTGCACCGCCTGAGGCAATACTTTGACCACATAGTCCAGCTCTTCGTCTGTGTTGTCCTGGCCAAAACTGAACCGGATTGAACCCCGCGCCAGTTCCTCATTTCGACCCAACGCGCGAATGACCGGCGAAGGCTCCAGCGTGCCAGACGAACAGGCGGAACCGGTCGAAACGGCTACGCCCTGGAGATCCAGATTGATCAGCAATCCTTCTCCTTCAATGAACCGGAACGAGATGTTGGAAAGATGTGGCAGGCGCCGTTCCGGATGACCATTGAAAACAACGTCTTCAACACGCTCTCTTACAGCCCTTTCAAATTGATTCCTCAGCCGGGACGTGTGGCTCGCTCGCTGGTCCATCTCTTCGCGGGCAATCTTCGCGGCCGCCCCGAATGCCACAATGCCCGGAACATTTTCCGTGCCGGCGCGCCTTTCTCTCTCCTGATGGCCGCCAACATTCTGAGTCACCAGACGTACGCCGCGACGAACATAGAGAGCTCCAACTCCTTTGGGCGCATAAAGCTTGTGGGCCGACAATGAGAGTAAGTCACACCCAAGCTCTCCTGCGTTTATGGGAATACGACCGGCAGCCTGCACTGCATCGGTATGCAGCCAGAGATAGCGATGTTGACGTGTCCGTTCTTCGCTTACAAGTGCTCCAATCTCCGCAATCGGCTGAATGGTGCCGATTTCGTTGTTAGCCAACATTACCGAGATAAGCACCGTATCCGACCTCATTGCCTCGCGCACGTCATCAACCCGCGTTAGTCCCTCTTCGTAAGCCGGCAGCCGCGTAACTTCCCACCCACGCTTTTCCAAAGCTTCCAGGATTCCGCGCACCGAGGAGTGCTCAAGGGAGGAGGTAATAATGTGACGTCCGTGGCTCTCGGCAGCTTCGCACAGACCACGGATTGCCAGGTTGTTTGCTTCTGTTCCGCCTGAGACGAAGACGATCTCATTCGGCCTGGCTCCGATCAAAGCGGCTACTTCGCGACGAGCTCGGTCCACAGCGCCGCGGGCCTCCTGACCAAAGAAGTGTACGCTCGAGGCGTTGCCGAACTTTTCAGTGAGGTAAGGCATCATGGCCTGAACGACCCGCGGATCGACGGGCGTTGTTGCACTATGGTCCAGGTAAACTCGTTGTGACTTGTCCATCAAAGTCCTGCTGTTCGTGCCAACCAGTCGCACGACCTGCGCATCTGATTGCCAGCTCTTCTCAATGCCTTGAACTGCGAGTCTATGGCGCTCTGCCAGAGGGGTCAAGCCTTTAAGCAAAATGCTAGCGCAGCTCTTTATGTTTGTTTGTCCAACGCATTGAATGGTAACATCTTAGACGCACGAGGTCGGGCTCTCCCAGGACTCTACCGGCTAATTTCATTGGCCGCATATTTTTGGAAGGAAACAGTATGAAAAATCTGAAGCTTCTCCTGGTGGCTTTGCTTACCTTCGCTATGATTCCCTCGGTAAGCGCGGTCTCAGTCAACGCACGGAGCACCCCAAGCCAATCCACCGCCCTCGAACGAGGGTATCGCACAGGATACTCGGATGGTTACAACGCCGGTTACAAGGACATTGCCGACAGCGCCCCGCGCGACTATCAAAGCAAGGATGAATACCAGCGCGCCGATAGATCATATAACGAAGTTTGGGGTCCACTTGAAGACTATCGCGACGGGTATCAACAGGGATTTGAAACGGGTTACGCGGCCGGTTATGATCGCCAGCCTTTTAACTCTTCTCTTCCGGGTGGACTCCGCCGCCGGACTGATGTGAGCAACACCACCGTTTCAAGCAATACAACCCCGGATGATGACCAGATAAACCGAACCGGCGCGCCAGTTGCTCAACCGGCTGTGAATGCACCTGGCTTCATCCCGCGCGACACGATTCTGTTGGTCGAGCTACTGTCGAGTTTATCAAGCGACGCGAGCCAGCGCGGCGATCGCTTTCAGGCGCGCGTAGTAGAACCGCGTGATTGGAACAGTGCAATTCTCGAGGGGCGGGTGATCAGCGTGAAGCGGGCCGGTAAAGTGAAGGGCGTAGCCGAGTTGCAACTTGCCTTCGACGTCATCCGGTTGCCAGACAATCGGGCCAGCAACTTCAGCGCAGACGTTGTTGAAGTACTCGAGATGTCAGGTACCGACAACGTGGGAACAGTTGATCCCGAAGGCGGCGTAAAGGGTAGAGACTCTACCAAGGACGATGTTTCCAAAGTTGGCGCGGCCACCGGCATTGGCGCAATCATCGGAGCGATTGCCGGGGGCGGTAAAGGCGCTGCAATTGGCGCCGCAATTGGCGCCGGCGTTGGCACTGGCGGGGTGCTGAGCAAGCGTGGAAAGGATATTCGTCTGGAACGTGGTCAACAACTGAGAATTCGCACCGCCACCGATACGCGGCTTCAGTGAGAATCTGCGGAGATTTTTGAAACTGGAGAGCGGCCAATTCATTTGCCATTTGGCATTTGACATCTATCAGTTGTCATTACTGAGTCCAGACGTTCCTTGTACGACGTTTAGACGTACTCGATTTATCAGTTGAGAGGGCGCTAGACTCGGATGGCAAACTGATAAATGTCAAATGACCAATGGCAAATGACTCCTCTCTTGCCGTTTGTCATTCGCGACATGGCAAATGAGTCCCGACCCGCTGATCACGCTCCTTACTGACTTCGGTACTTCCGACTACTTTGTCGGAGCGCTGAAAGGTGTCATCCTCGCAACTAATCCCAAGGCCCAAATTCTGGACCTCACGCACGATATACGGCCGCACGATGTGGAGGAAGCAGCATTTACCCTGTTAGCGGCCAGCGACTCTTTTCCCGCCGGAACGATCCATGTTGCTGTCGTCGATCCTGGTGTTGGCTCTTCGCGCCGGCCCATCGCAGTGTTTTCGGGTGATCAGGCTTTTGTCGGTCCCGATAACGGACTCTTCTCTTACATACTCGAACGCAACGATGAGGCAAAGGTCTTTCATCTGACGAATGAACGCTATTTTCGCCAGCCGGTGAGTAGCACCTTCCACGGGCGCGATATCTTCGCACCAGTCGCCGCTGCCCTTTCGCTTGGCATCGGCCCTGAAAAACTCGGTGAGGAGATAACCGGGGCCTGCCGACTTCGACCCTTAACCCCAGAGCGGATGAAGAACGGCCGCGTTAGAGGGCGAGTGATTCACATTGATCGTTTTGGTAATTGCATCACGAACTTTACACCAGCAGATGTCACGACCAACCGCGGAATCCGGCTCGTCATAAGAGGGAAGGCGATTCGCTCAATTCGGCAGTTTTTCGCCGATGATCATGATCGCCAGAAGATTTTTGCCATTTGGGGCAGTGCCGGATTTCTGGAGATTGCGGCAAAGAACACTTCAGCAGCAAAAATCTTGAAGGCAAAGCGTGGTGACAGAGTAATTATCACCTAGAGCCAGCTTGTCACGCTTTCCGATACTTTGCTAATCTCGGTTCTCGCCTAAGGATTCTATGACCGACAAAACGAACCAACCCACTACGCCTTCCGCCGGTCTTCGGGGCGTTACGGCGGCTACCTCATCTGTCTCTGATGTCAACGGCGAAAAAGGTGAGTTGATCTATGAAGGCTACAATATTCATGACCTGGCGGAGCATTCGACTTTTGAAGAAGTCGTCTTTCTGCTCTGGCATAAGCGTCTGCCGAACCAGATAGAACTCGAGGAACTCCAGAGATCGCTGGGCCAGAATTATGACGTCCCGAGAGAGATAGTCGAATGGATGAAGCTGTTTCCTCAGGAGGCCGATCCCATCGACGTCCTGCGAACGTCGGTGTCGGCGCTGGAGTTTTTCAGTCCTTCCGCCAGAGACATTTCGGCCGACGCAAGCCTTAAAACGGCGATCAGGTTGACGGCCCAGTTTCCGACTTTGATTGCTGCGGCCGAGCGGATCCGGAAAGGTCTGGAACCGGTGAGGCCGGAACCGAAGTTCAACATAGCCACCAATTTCCTCTACCAACTCAAAGGGGAACCAGCCACGGACCAGGATGCGCGTATCTTAGATATTGCTTTAATCCTACACGCCGATCATGAGCTCAACGCGTCGACGTTTACCGCGCGGGTGGTAGCCGGGACGTTGGCTAATATGTATGCGGCAATCACGGCAGCAATTGGCGCCTTGTCTGGACCACTGCATGGCGGCGCCAACACAAATGTAATGAAGATGCTCCTGGAGATTGGCGACATCGAGAATGTAGAGACTTACCTTAAGAAAGCACTCGCAGATAAGCGCAAGATCATGGGATTTGGGCATGCGGTTTATCGGACGGAGGACCCTCGCGCTACACACCTGCGGCAGTTCTCGAAGGAAATGGGTGAGCGTGGCGGCAATACTAAGTGGTATGAGATCTCGCGCCGCGTTGAGGAAGTAATGATGAGCGAGAAAGGTCTCTATCCAAACGTCGATTTTTACTCCGCTTCCACCTACTACATGATGAAGATCCCTCTGGATCTTTACACACCGATTTTCGCCTTGAGCCGCATCAGTGGCTGGACTGCTCACATCCTCGAGCAATACGCAGACAACAAACTCATTCGCCCGCGCGCTGAATACGTTGGTGAGCGTAGCCTTCAATACGTTCCAATCGAGGATCGCGAATAGGACGTCACCGCTTGCGTAGCAAGCCGCCGGTTTGTAGGGGCGGCACTCCCAAGAAACCACTATGAAGCACCAAGCTAGATTCATTACGGCTGTGCCGCCTGATGTGCCGCGATGGCTTGCCTCGCGGTAGCTGCCAAGAACCGACTTGGGCTGCGCCCTTCTGCTTATGTTCATCTCACGGCTAGTTGAA
>DATEUF010000354.1:0-8340 GCA_035283325.1 Pyrinomonadaceae bacterium
TGGAACGAGACCGCGCTGGGAAGGTTCAGCCCGGCCTGGCTCCTGGCCCCCGCGCCGATGTTCACGGTATAGCGCGCGGCGCGTTCGAGCGCGGTTTCCGGCCTGAAGGTCACGGTGGAATCGTCGTCCCAGGTGAACGCGCCTGGCACTGCCGGCTCCATCGCAAAAGCCGATTGCACCGAGGCGCGATCCATCGGCGAATCGAAGTAGACGGTGATGAGGCCGTCGGTGGGCAGCTCGTCGCCGCGCGCCGGGGTGAAGTCAATGACGTTCGGCGCGATCGGCGGGAGCGGAGTCGGGGAGACCGCCGGCGTGGGCGAGACGGCGGGGACGGGGGTCAGCCCCGGGCCGAAGATGTTGCAGGCCAGCGAGGCGATCACCAGCAGGGTGAGGATCATCCAGGGCTTCGACGCATGTTTGGCGTTCATTACACAACTCCCGCGAGACAGAGGTATGGTTGATGCTACAACGTCACACAGTCATAGAATGTTCCGATTATACCTCTATCACTTGGCGCGATGGGGAAAGTTAGAGTGAGGGGGTCGGATTTAGCACGTGCGACGCACGTACTCGCCGCTCCCGTTAGCCCCGGCCAGCGCCGCGCCCGCATCCTGGGTTCCGTCGGCGGCAGGCAGGTGGCCTGGCTATCTAAACGACGCCGGGCAGGAGAGTTAACGCCGAGGGACTTAGAGACTTGTCTGGATAAGCGGCAGAGCGGGGAAACAGACCGGCCGCCGGGTGAGGGGGCGTAAGCGGTCAGACGGGTCAACGGTGGAGTTCAGTGGCACACGGAGCGAGCGCGTAGCGCGAGCGAAGCGTGTCCGCTGGAACGACTAGTTGGGTAGCAAAAAACTAACTGAACATGCAACCCCGCACTACTACCAGACATTTGACCCTAACGTTGTGCCGTTCTTTGGGCCCGTGCTGTATCCATCCTTATTGCTTCCGTTGCAAGCCACTCGTAATCATCCCAAAACTCATTTGCGCTGAACTCCTGGCGATAGTTTTTTACCAAAGGTTCGAGAATCGGCCAACTCCGACGGAGTGATGGCCCCCAGCTATCGAGAATGATTTTCTTTGATAGTAGGTTGTGGCGCACCATTTGGCCAACCACATCATATGTGTGGCAAACTACTTCAGCCGCTGCTTTTTCGTCGCCGCTCCACTTCTCCAAAGGTTTGCCAGTTAGTTTGAAGATTAATCGACGCGCCTCGCGCACTTTCTCGTCTTGGAGTCGGTCTACTGCTACGCTGTAGGCCTGTGCCTGAGTAGTTCGCTGCATTTCCCTTAATTGCCAAATGACGAAGGTCGCTGTAATTACAACTGCAATGTCTGCTAATGTGCTCCAATCAATCAACCGGATAGCGTTACTGATTGCCATTAAGTCCATGGCGATTTCCTGCTTTCTGATCAATTAGTGGCTATGGCTATCGCTGCCCAACGGCCACGCTCAACCGCACGCAGCGGGTAAAGGAAGGCTCGGTGGCAAACCCGCTACCCCGGCAGTTTTGGCGGCGCGTAGCCCGCTTCGGCCGCAACCCGTTGTTAGCCGGTGACCTGAATAGGACACGGGTAAATCAAGATAGCCCTTCCAATTTCCTATCAACCCGATAATAAAAATAGAGGCCATTACGCTCAATAGCTCGCTGTTTTTCACTCCCCTCTTTGTACGCATCGTAGACCAGCGCTGCTGCACTGATGCCTATTCCGAAACCGCCTGCTATTTCATCTGGCAGGCTGGTCAGTTGGGATAGAACCAAAGACAATGTGGCTCCGGGCGTCAATACCAACGGTCTGTCTACAGCTTTGCGTGCAAGTTGCCCCAAGAAGTTGTTTGATTTTATCTCATCCTCCAAATCAAGTATTGCTGGAGCAATCTCTTTGCGAAAGAGGAGTTCAGTCTCTTTCTCGAAGTCGTCATCCCACGGACTGGAAGCTACATCTGATGCAAATTCAATGACTGACTTTCGAAACCTTACGAGGTGCTTGTCAAGTTCTCCGCGTACCAGCAGAACGTCTCTTATACTCGCGCTATCAAAAACATGTAGACGCCGGAACATATCGCTGGCGAAAGCAATGTGGCGTGCCCTTTGTTGTGAGGTGCTGGAAGTAGGCGCATTGACCACTTTTTGTGCTAAAGAAACTAACTGGCCCGTGTCCTTATCAAACAACGGGTAGGTTGAGCTACTTGCAACTGCACTACAAATGCCTGCGACGAATTCTTTAGTCATTTCATTCTGCCGATGGCTTATTGAGGCGGCTTGCTGCGCTGAGAGTTGTTTGCCTGAAGCTTTCGCCACGCAATCAACCATAAACTGCATCACATCTGAGTTGTTGGTTTGCGTCGCGAACTGGTGAATTTCCAACATGCCTGAGCTTAGGGCCTCAACCACCTCCCTCATACCCGCAGTTTCGGCAAGATTATTGACGACTCGTCTGATTTCCTCCCAGGAACTGGCAAACTGCTTCAATAGCGCAGACTTAATTAGTCGACCTTGCGGGCTTTGGCTAAAGCGTGGGTCGCGCAGCTTGCGTAAGCCATCAACGATTTTCGCAGCGTCAGATGAGGATGCTACATATGGGGCGACCATCTCCAAAAACCGCAACTGTTCGGTTTCGGATAGATCGCCCAATCTTGTGGCAATCTGAAGTAATGCGGCTGATGGGCTGTAAATGGTTACCCTATCAGCATAGAGTAAGGCGGCCTTAATGAGTTTGATATCCTGACGCAGATTGGCATCTTTTGCGGGGTAAACACCGATAGTGATATGCAATTCATTGGGTGAAGATGTAGCGCGCATATGACTATCTGGGCAGTTGTCAATACCGGAACCGGCTAACGTCAGGCATTACCCACTCGTGCGGCTGAAGGCCGAGGCGCCTGCCAACCCGAACTGATGCGACAAATGACGACCAGTACCACAAGCGCATAGCTGCTTGCCTCCGTTCTCCTATCTACTCGTCCTTTGGATACTCTCTCCAATAGGCATGAACCCGTTTCAACTCTGTCACAAAAAACTCGATGTCATTGTGTCCGTGATGTATGCCCAGTCTCCGCGCAAGGTCGAAAAAGCCCTTGCCAGGGTAATTCATATCTTCCCGTACCACTACAACCGATAGCATGGGCCGTCCTTCGGCATGTTCGTGAAGATTGATGTCATCCGATATGCGCCCAATCTCGTTGCGGTCTGCTTGGCTTTCCATGTTTAGACCAGCGAGTGGGGCTATACTGCTGTAATTGACAGTTTGCTCTGCTTGTGCAACTGCCTTCAGGCGTTCGTAGATGCGTTGGTGGATTGGCATGGCCGTTACAAACTTACTACGCCCTGTATCGGCTTGTTAGGTCGGGAGAGTCTCTCAGATTCAAGCAGGGATACCAAATTCCCCGCAGGTTGGTCGGCCCTATGTTCTTCCTAACGTGATTCATTTCCAGCGTTTGGATGTCAACGTCTTCTACCACACCCTTAATCTCGTTCAGCGTGGACTCTAGATATTCGGATTTCAACAATTCTTTGGCGTCGTCCAGAGAAAAAGCAGTCACGCCAAAGCCAGTGCTTGGGCCAGTATAAAACCAAAAACGCCTGAGTAATGGGTTATTGAGTGCCATAGCCACGCTGGAACTGACCGATCTGTTGCCCCGTTGCTACATGCCATAGAATCAAGCTTCCATCGCGACTTCCTGAGGCTCACAGGATTTCGCCCGTCGTTCGGGCGGCAATCACCGGTCGTTCTATTCCTCCATCTTTGTTCCCAGGATCGTCTTGGCTGAAAAGTATCGCCACCAATTCAATTTTTCGAGCTCTTCGACCTTCTTTTGATAGGCTTCCATGTCAGGATATTCGAGCACACCCCAATCAAAGATCGCTTCATCGGCCCAACGCGAATTGCATAGGATGAGCCACTTGCCGCCTGCACGCTTATCAACTTCCTCCACTTTCGACCACAGATTACTCTGTTCCTCTTTGGAAAGCTGATACCAGGCTTCAGTAAAGCCTTGCCCCAGAACGAGCAAATAGATGGGTTTGGACATGCTGGTCTCCTTTTGAATGATGGAAATTCTGATTCGGCCACGAGCCGCCCAACTCTATCTTCAACCGTTAACGGTTGAACGACGCTTTGGACCACATGGTTTCTGCACCAGAGATAAACTGTCTTTGCAAAAACAGCCCCTGCCCATCAAACACACCGAACTGCGTTACGAAGTCAGTTGTGTAACACTTACCTGAACAACCTCACCCTCTTTCGACCCAGACATGTATACCCTATCCTCGACCCGATAGCGGCGAAGGCAGGTCTGACACTCGTGGGTGAAGTAGTTGTGCGAATCTTTCAGGTCTATCCTGACCAGGACGCAGAAGCCGCCGCACTGCTCGTCGGCGCAGATCGCCTCTTCGTTGGCGTTGGGGATAACCTTGAAGATGGCGGGCGCAGAGCGAGCCAGCCAGCGTTTATTGTACTCCCGCGCCAGAGCGAATTCCAGTGACATTTACGGGCTACGGGCTTGTCACCCTGAGCCTGCCGAAGGCTCAGAATGAGGGACGGGGACGGGGTAAACAAAACGACCGGCTGTGAACCAGCCGGCCGCTTCGTCCGTCCGATTATCGAACCGGGACGGGGACTTGCATTCTCTGCGCCGCGAAGCTCAGGATGCGCGCGATCAGTTGGCCGTAATCGTAGCCGGCGGCGCGCCCGGAGCGGGCGAAGCCGCGCAGCGGGTCGGCGGTATGCCATACCTAGGGGAACGTTTCAGGCAGTTGGGTGGCCACTACTCTATGCGCTCACAAACGAACCAAATATGACAGCTTTTGTGCATGCGGCCCAGTTCAAAACCAACGGGAATAGTTCTGATCACTTGCAGCCTGTTGGCAGGCAGAATGCGTTGCCAGTGGCTCACTGACTTAAACTCGAAGGGCATGTTCATCTCGGGGATGCCTTGCGCAATGGCATTGGCATAGAAGTCAATCAAGACCAGCGCCTCATACTGGGCCGCTGGCGGCATCCTGACAAACTCTTGGAGCAGGGGCTGCCCCGCCAGCGTTTCCGGCAAGCCGGGAAGATCGGTGGGCAGGTCGTAGGTGTCTTCCTTGATCACCACGCGTCGCGCCATCAGGGCCAGGTGCTGGAGGACGTGCGCCAGGTGGTCGGGATTCACATGGTGTAGCACGGCTTGCACGAGCGCGGTATCCATGCTGTCTTCAGGATAGGGGCGATCCGTCGGCGAAGTCATCTGGACGAAGGGGAGAGGCTTCGCTTCAGCGTAGCGATAATCCAAGACGTCGGTGGTGAAGACCTGGTAACCGCTGCGGGCCAGCCGGGCGGCCAGATAACCACTGCCGCAGCCATAGTCCAGCACCCGTGTCCCGGCGATCAGCGGGTGCAGTTGCCGGGCATCGGTTTCGGGTTTGATCCGAGTCTTGTAGTGGTGGTAAATCTGATTGAACCAGAATGCGTCATCCTGCTTCTTGAAGGTATGCTCCACAAGCCCCACGGCCACGGCGCTCAGTTTGGAGGGGTCCCTGGCCGGGGTCTGACTTTGAGCCAGCTTATCGAGAGCGGCATCCACCATGCCGTAGGCTTGTTCGATGGCATGGGGAAAGAACTCGCGGTAGCCGGCCTTGACGGAGGCGCGCACGAAATCAACCGCTGCACTATTCTGCAAGGCCTGGGCGACCGTTTGGAGCGTTGGAGTGGGGATCATAAATTGCCATTTACTGATGTTCATCGCACCTGGCCGCCCAACAGCGGGCATCAGGCGCGGGGCGGGTCTTACCCGATCCTGCGCGGGCAAGACTCCCTGGAAGTGTCAAGCCTCGCCTAAAGAGGGCCGGGGCGCGGCGTTAGCCTCGTCGCCCGCATGCCATTATTCGGCGGCGACTTCAATCTGCGGTGGCGATGCCCAGAATCAGCATAAGGGGCGAGCCGAGGCACAAGGGAATTGGTTTCCATCGGGGTATACATCGCTTCCCTGGCCCGCCAGGGCGGCGCCTCCGGTCGCCCAGGTGCACCGGATGCCGGCTACGGGCTTGACAACAGGCTGTGTAAGAACACGAAGTGCGGTTTTTGATCCACCGCTTGCAGCTTGTACCAAGGCGTTTCGAAGTCTGTTCCAAAAGTCCACAGTGAAATGCTCCACGTCTTTGTTGTTTTCGGTCTGGCCAGCGACTCAGACCACCGATCATCTAATTCCTTGATTTGCTCTCGTATTTTATCAACCTGGGCTGCGTCTCCATTTTGACTTGCTTCCTCCAGTTCGGCGCATAACGTTCGAAACGCTGCCGCTTCTACCGAGTTTCTGAGGCGTAGCGTTTCGGCGATAATTCCAGTGCTCTCCAGAGCTTTGGAATTGATATAGTTATACACCATGGGAAGATCAAGCGGCTTGCGGAGTGACCGGAACACCCTGCTGACTGAATCAGCATGTCGCTTCCTTACTTTCTCGAAGTAATCAAGGATATCACGTTGAAAATTCGGGAAGGGTTTGAGTGCACGAAACTCGCGGTTCCTGAGCAGGCCGACCCTGGTCGGATTGGGTGCATAATTCAGGCCCAGCGCAGCTGCGAGCCTGATGCAATACCAGGAGTAATAAGTGTGTCGCTCCGCGAAAGTGAGAGGCCTTTCATCTTTCCCCATCCAGCCAGGCGGGCTGAGGGAGGGATCACGACCTGCTCTCTCAATATCATATGCGGCCGAGGTTTCAAAGCGGCGGAAAGGATTCCTTCTTTCAAGAAACGGCCTGAAGTCCTCGACCACGCCCATTTCGATCATGTGATGGTGGAGGTCAGGCGTTTCGCGCATCGCCTTGCCGACAATGATTCCGCTGAACTGCTGTGCAACGTGCTGACAGGCAGAGTTTCTCAACAAAACATCATCGGGAAC
The DNA here is from genome assembly GCA_035283325.1 of Pyrinomonadaceae bacterium. Lineage (GTDB taxonomy): Bacteria > Acidobacteriota > Blastocatellia > Pyrinomonadales > Pyrinomonadaceae > PSRF01. The sequence goes on from DATEUF010000354.1 coordinate 6,877, forward strand.
GATGATTTGGTCATAAATGACAAGGGACTCGACGAGGTGTGAAAGGCATTCCTCATACAGTTGTGCTCTCTTGCCTTCCTGCAGGAAGCAATACGCTCCTTGTAATGTATAGTTATCCAGCAAAATCGGCGTAGCCTTGCGTGAGGACATGAACAGTCTTCTCCGTGGGAGAGGGAACGGTTGTACTTTGATGGCTCAGCAATGTGACTCTCTGGCTCCTCTAAAGCATGAACCCGACCTCTCGCATTGTTCGTATGCGCCTAACGTGGCGCATCAGCCGCGCCGCGAGCGTAGCGAAGCGGCGTCGGTTGGATGCGCGTGTTAGCCGGAACTGTGCTGGTCCACAACCTTCCAAGCGTCTCGTGATAGTTCGAAGGTGTAGGCGACGAACGGGATCGGCGTGCCATCTGATGTCTGCCTGAATGAACTTGTCCTCTCGGACGTTTTCTGGAAACCCAGCCGCTCCAGGAAGCGGCAGGACGCGCTATTCGCCTCCGCTGTGCCCGTCACCACGCGGTGCGCCTGCCTGGAATCGAAGGCATGACCCAAAACGGCTCGGCATGCCTCGGTGGCATAGCCGTGGCCATGATATTCGGAATTGAAGATATAGCCGAGGTTGAACTCTCGCTGGTCGTCCGCTGGTTCATGCGTGAGGGCGACAAACCCGATGAAGCGACCCGTCGCCTTCAGACAGACGGCCAAGTAACTGTCTCCACTCGCGAACCATTCCGTAATTTTCTTGATTTCTTCTGGCGCGGTGGGCCAGGGTTGATCATAGGCTGCGAGCTCGGAAGATTCATACTGGGTGATCATCTCATGCAGAGCTTCCCAGTCGCTGATGTGGAAATTTCTGATGACCAGTCGTTCTGTTTCCAACCATGTCATCGTGATGTCTCCGAGCGGTAGCTGTGCGGCTGAAGGGCGTCGTCGTAGTGTGAGTTCTTAGTTCCGGCTAACTCTATTTTCAACCGTTAACGGTTGAACCGCCATTTGGACCCCGTGGTAATTGCTGCAAAAAATGCGCGGGTTTCTGACTCAATGACCACATGTGACGGTTTCTGCACCAGAGGTACACTCTGTCCTCGACCTGATAGCGGCGGGAGCAGGTCTGACACTCGTGGATGAAGCAGTAGTGCGAATCTTTCAGGTCTATCCCCACCAGGACGCAGAAGCCGCCGCACTGCTCGTCGGCGTTGGGGATGACCTTGTAGATCGCGGGCGCTGAGCGAGCCAGCCAGCGTTTATTGTACTCCTGCGCTAATTCGCCTGTCCAGGGGATTTCACCTGCAAGCGCGGCCTGGATCGCGTAATGCAAGGCCATCACCTCGACCTGCTGAACAAGTTTGCTGGCGTCAAGCATTGGCGTCCCCTTGAAGATTGACGGCGTATGGCACGGCCTTGGGGCCGCAGACCGGGCATTTCTGCCAGCGGTCATTGGCGAAACAGTCTTTGTACGGCTCTCAC
>DATEUF010000355.1:0-10397 GCA_035283325.1 Pyrinomonadaceae bacterium
CACGGATGAAGAGAAAAAGGTGCAGGTCAGCGGCTAGCTTGACCTTCGGCTGATTAGTTGCGCACTGTTTACTAATAGTGGCGTTTGGCTTCCAGGCATCTATCGCTGGAGCAAGGAGTTTAGCTGGAGTTGCGGGGAGGCCGTTGGATCTCACGAAGTTGTGCCACGATATCTCTGAGGCGTGTCGCCAGTTCTTCTATTGTCTGGACGCGTTTGCGCGCCTTCTCATCAAGGTTCTCTCTAAGAAGCAGTTGTGCCTGTCCGAGCAGTCCTGTTAGCGGATTATTGATCTCATGCCGAACTCTGGCGACAAGCTCGGCTATCTCGTCCATCCGATTTTCATAGTCGGTAATTAGCACCCGAAGCTTTTCGTCAGTTCCACGTTTTCGCTTCTTCGGCGTCGGTTTAGTCATGCCAGCTCCGACAATAACTTGGCTCTTCGCCCTTTGCTCTTTGCCCTTCTCCAGGCCAGAGGACGGTTATTGTGCCTTCATTCGCGCAAATCGACAAGTCTCGAGTCTCTCAATAGCAGATGTCTGAAATGTCTGAAACGTTTCGTTGACATGCTCAGAAACTAGACTTATCGTCCTTGAGCACTTTTCAACGTTAGATTGCCCAGCACGAGTTTCCCGTCCCGGCTGGCAGTCTCTTAATCCCTAGTACGGGCAGGAGTCTGACTATGAGATACACATTAGCTGCGGCCTTTTTGTTGCTGTGGCCGTCCCCTTTTCTCTTCGCGCAATGCAGTGATGCCGACCGGCAAAAGCTGGAAGCGTTCGATAGAGCGTGGGGCGACACCAGCCAGCGAGGCGACCAGGCCCATCTGCAAACGGTTTACGCCGATGATTACATGAATATGAGTCCGACCGGGTCGATAAATAAAGCGCGAGCCATCGAGAACGCGGTTAGGGCTGCGGAGAGAAACAAGACCAACCCTAATCCAGATAAAATCAGCCATGACTACTACCTCATTACCTGCAGTCCAAACAGCGCCACAATCACGCACCGTAATGTGATCACTACCAAAGTTGACGGCAAAGAGCAGACGTTTTACACGCGAAGTGTTCATTTCCTGGAGAAGCGTGGAAGCGATTGGCGAGTGGTGAGCGATGCGGGCGGTCCGTTAAGTGATGAAGGGCAATTGCTCTATATGGAGCGTGAGTGGAATGATGCAGACCGAAAACACGATGCGGCCTGGTTTGAGCGAAACTACAGCAACGAAGCCACTGACATAAGCAGTCGCACAGGTGCGTTAAGTACGAAAGCCCAGGTGGTCGCGGCTGTAAGAGATGACAAGACCCAAATGGACGCGATGGAGTTATCGGATATGAACGTTCGCGTCGAAGGAAACACCGCAGTAGTAACGGGCATCAACCACGTACGGGGCCGCGACGACAAGGGAGAGGCATTTGATCGACGATATCGCTTCACAGATGTGTTTGTGAAGCGTGATGGCCGCTGGCTAATAATGGCTACACAGGGAACACAAATTCAATAGGGCGTGCTTTGCCGGGAAACCCCATCAACGACCGCAGGATAATGGCTATCGGAGATCTTTGCCAGGTAAACAAAGGATTTTCAAGTTTGAGCGAATCAAGAGATATAGGCTTGGGCGAACTTGAGAATGCCGGAGCGGTGTCGGTGGTCGAGCGGTTGACAACCCGGAATGGCGCCTCGTAAATTGAAACCTCCTTGCTGGGAGGTCGTCTAACGGTAAGACTGCGGACTCTGGATCCGCCTATCGGGGTTCGAATCCCTGCCTCCCAGCCAAACAGACCGGACTGAATTGCGGGCGGAGATAAGGCTGCCCGTTTTGTTTTGTCGGCTATCGTGTGGGCCTTGCTTAAAGCATCTTTGTCACTGCAATCCACGTCTGGTTTGGCGCCCGCCGGTAAAAACGAACATCGGGCATCGCGCTGACGGATAAATTCATGTCTGCCGATCGCAACCGTTCAGCCGCGCTGTGGGAACTGGCAGCTCTGTTCTTAAAGTTGGGCACGATCGCATTTGGCGGACCGGCGGCGCACATTGCCATGATGGAGGACGAAGTTGTCCGCCGCCGCGGCTGGCTCTCGCGTGACAGATTTCTCGACCTCCTGGGCGCTACCAACCTCATCCCTGGTCCAAACTCCACCGAGATGGCCATTCATATCGGCTATCTTCGTGCCGGTTGGCCTGGTCTACTGGTAGCAGGTAGCTCTTTCATCTTGCCAGCAGCACTGGTCGTTTTCGCCTTCGCGTGGGCTTATGTGAGGTATGGCTCGCTACCCGATACGGCACGGATTCTCTACGGCGTAAAGCCGATCATCATCGCAGTTGTTTTGCAGGCACTTTTGGGTCTCGGTCGCACGGCAGTAAAGACGAAAATATTAGCCGTGGTCGGATTCTTCGCCATGGTGGCCAGCTTTCTGCGAGCTAACGAGTTGGTGGTCCTGTTTGGCGCCGGAGCCGTGGCAGCTATCGTGCACCTGATGATTCACCGGAAATCCGCGGAGAACAGAGGTCCAGCGGTATACCTCCCGATTCCCTTGAGCGCACTTATTCAGACTACGGCAACAGCGGGAGCTGCCGGCGGTACTGTGGTCGGACTGTTACCCTTATTTCTCTTCTTCCTGAAAGTTGGCTCTGTTCTTTTTGGCAGTGGTTACGTTCTGCTTGTGTTTCTGCGTAGCGATCTGGTCGAACGTTGGCACTGGCTGACGAACGCACAATTGCTCGACGCGGTTGCCGCGGGCCAGGTAACTCCCGGTCCAGTTTTTACAACCGCGACATTCATAGGCTATGTCTTAGCCGGTCCCAAAGGAGCGATCGTCGCTACTGTCGGCATCTTTCTTCCGGCGTTCTTTTTCGTGGCCATCAGTGGTCCCGTAGTGCCTCGCATTCGTCGCTCGCCAACAGCGGGCGCGTTTCTGGATGGAGTTATTGTTGCTTCGCTCGGTCTTATGGTTGTTGTCACTTACGAACTGAGCAAAGCGGCATTGATCGATCTTATGACCATTGGCATCGCATTGGTGAGTGCAGTCATACTCTTTCGCTGGAAGATAAACTCGGTCTGGCTTGTCCTCGCCGGCGCCCTCCTGGGCTTTCTGATCGGTCAGGGCTAAGGAATTGTTTGCGTTTGGATGGCAACTTGAACAGGTACTTCCTCAATACCGCTGCCCGCTTCGGCCCGTCTCCTGCCGGCCCTTTTAATAAACACGAATTAGGGAAGGTCGATCAGTTCTTTCGCAAAGAAGTGACTCCACTATGGCATCTACGAACGCTCGCTAAAGCGGTTGGGATTGCTGACATATTGGTTAAAGATGAGTCTTCGCGACTGGGTCTAAATGCGTTTAAGATCCTTGGAGTATCTTACGCCATCAGTTTGATGTTGAAGGAGGGACAGATCACACGAACTTCGATCCTCACTTGCGCCACTGAAGGAAATCATGGCCGTGCTGTCGCCCGAGCAGCCCACGACAATGGAATCGACGCCAAAATCTACATGACTCGAGACGTCGCCAGTGCCCGTCGAATAGCGGTCGAACAAGAAGGCGCAGAGGTAGTTATTGTAGATGGCACGTATGATACCGCTGTTCAAACCATGGCTGAGGACGCCCGAAATAATGGCTGGACAATAGTCTCCGACACTTCCTGGCCAGGTTACGAAGAGATCCCACGGCGGATCATGCTTGGCTACACGAGAATTCTTAACGAGGCAGAAATTGAGTGGATGGCGGAAGCGCCGGACGTCGTGCTTGTGCAGGCCGGTGTTGGTGGACTTGCAGGCGCAATTGTCAGTTGGTTGTGCCAAAGATTTGGCGCAAACCGGCCGTTCACAATTGTTTGCGAGCCGTCTTCTGCCGCCTGCCTGCTCGAATCTGCGCGCGCGGGCCGGCCGGTTTCGGTTCGAGGACCATTTACTACGATATTGGCCGGTTTACGGTCGGGAGAAGTTTCTCCAATTGCGTGGCCGATTATTGCTGCGGCGGCTGACGCCTTTGTTGCCATTGACGATGAGTGGTGCGTGAGAGCCATGCAAGCGCTGGCTCATCCGGTTGGTGGGGATCCGGCGGTCGAGGCAGGTGCTTCTGGCGCTTGCGGTCTCGCAGTGCTGCTTGCCATTCTGCAGGACGAAAACCTCCGCCCAGTCCGCGAAGTCAGCGGCCTCACCAACCAGGCGCGCGCATTTGTTATCAACACAGAAGGGGCAACAGATCCAGAGCTACATTCGCGGATAATCGGAAGTGAGGCGAACCCGTAGTTGCGCTGTCCGCGTAACGTCCTGAGCAGCTGAGGGTCCGGCCCACGTTTGTGCACCGGACCGCCGCTGTTACTGCGCTTTCTAGCCAGCCGCTGTCTTGAGCAATCGAGCATTGAGCTTGATTTCGGCGCCGCTCAGCGCTCGCGAAACCGGACAATTGTTCTTGGCCGCTGTAGCCTGCTCGAGAAATACTTCTTCTGAGATTTCCGGCACTTCGGCCTCAGTGCTGAGATCGATTGAGGTTATCCGAAATGCATCATCAACCTTATTTAAGTGCACTGTGGCAGTAGTACTAATTCGTCTTGGCGTGTAACCAGCACGGCCAAGCCCCGCCGAAAGGGCCATCGAAAAACAGCCCGCATGAGCCGCGCCGATCAGCTCTTCGGGGTTTGTGCCCGCACCCTCCTCAAAACGCGATGCGAATGAATACTGACCTTCAAACGCGCCGCTTCCTAATTTGACGGATCCCTTACCCTCCTTGATCGTTCCTTGCCAGACAGCGCTGGCAGTTCGCTTTGCCATGATCCAACCTCCATCTTGTTCTTGTTACTGTCTAAACAGATTCTACTCTGCGAGCCACCTACAAGCCTATTGTGCCTTGTCACTCGAATATTTCAATAACTTACCCCGAGACTAGTAAGCCCTGCAAGAAAACCGTTACGATTGATTGAGATCCACGGATGCGCACAACGCTAAACAGTTATCTTAGCGATTTTTTCGCTCGCGGCGACGACATTGCCTTTTCGCATCGTCGCGGGCTGCGCACCGTCCACTGGAGCTACAGACACACAGCTGAAACTGCCACAGAGTTTGCTCATTTACTCGCCGACTACGGGATAAAGCAAGGTGATCGCATCCTGATCTCAGGAGGCAATAGCCCTGAATGGGTAGCTGCTTTCTTCGCTTGCCTCACCCGGGGTGCGATTGTAGTGCCATTGGATGTGCAGAGCGAACCTGCGTTCGTTAAACGTGCTCAGCAGCAAGTTGCGGCCAGACTTGCTATTTGGGATGTGGCCGCGTGCGAGCGCTTTCCTTCAGACTTGCGGTTAATCCCTCTGGAACAGCTCAGCAAGATGGCTGATGGTTTCACCGGTGGCACGCTCGCCTCGGGCGCAAACTCTTCTGAAAGCGTTTTGCGAAATGCTTCTGAATCTCCTGAGTTTGTGACATCAGTGGATGATCCGGTCGAGGTCATTTTCACGTCGGGCACGACAGCCCAGCCCAAAGGCGTGGTAATCACGCACAGGAATCTCCTGGCGAACCTCCAACCGCTGGAGCGGGAGATTCAGCGGTACCGAAAGTGGGAACGGTTGGTCCATCCAATCAGGTTTCTGAATCTTGTCCCGCTTAGTCATGTGTTTGGCCAGTTCATGGGTATGTTCGTGCCTCAACTTCTCGGCGGTCAGGTGTTCTTCAGCGACTCTCTCAAAGCGGTCGAGATCATTGAGACCGTACGGCGAGAACGGATCTCCGTGATTGTGTGCGTTCCTCGAATGCTTGAGACTTTGAGAGAGAGCATCGAAAGCAGCGGCGAGAGTGGAGGGCCCATGCTTAAGGAAGCGCTGGCTACAAGTGAAAACCTGGGCATTGCACGGCGCTGGTGGAGGTTTCGTGACATTCACAAAATGTATGGATGGAAGTTTTGGGCTTTCGTTTCCGGAGGAGCGACCCTTGATCGAGAGACGGAAGAGTTCTGGCAGCGGTTGGGGTTTGCCGTGATCCAGGGCTACGGCATGACCGAGACTGCCTCGCTCGTTACAGTCAACCATCCGTTCAAGAAAAAGTTGGGTTCGATCGGCGCAGTGATTCCCGGACAAGAGGTTAGACTAGATGTGAATGGTGAGATTCTGGTTCGTGGTCCAAGCGTGTCGCCGGGGTACTGGGGAGACCAGGGGATGGGGGAACGGTCAACCGGGAAACGGGGAAATGGGGAGCGGGTTGGCAGTGATACGACTTATCAGGAGAAGGGGTCTAAAGATCGGGAAGGTGGATGGTTTCATACTGGAGACATTGGTGAAGTTGATCGAGAAGGCAACCTCTTCTTCAAGGGCCGGCAAAAGGAAGTCATAGTTACATCGGCGGGGATGAATATTTATCCGGAGGATCTGGAAGCTGTCGTCAACCACCAACCAGAGGTAAAGTGTTGTGCTGTGGTTGGCGTGGAAGGCCCGCATGGCCCCGAACCTGTTGCAATTCTCATACTCGGCACTCCACATCACTTCGGCCCGGTCTCAGCGAAAGTTGCTGACGCGCAAGCAAAACTGGTAGTTGAACGCGCCAATCAATCACTCGCTGAGTTTCAGAAGATCCGCAGGTGGTTCATCTGGCCGGAGAGCGACTTTCCTCGCACACCTACGCAGAAGATAAAGAGACATCTGATTGCGGAGCGGATCAAGTCTGCGTCCCGCGCTCATCCTGATTCAGAAGCAGCACGACCAAACGACTTGGCCAGCGTCATTGCTCAAGTGAGTGGCGAAACAGCGCGTCAACTCCAACCGGGTGAAAACCTCTTGACGGATCTTAAATTGGACTCCCTGGGTCGAGTGGAGCTGCTTAGCGCCATCGAGGACCATTACGGGATTGAAATAGACGAAGCGACCTTCAGCGAAGCAACCACGGTTGCTGACGTCGAAGGCATTATCGGGAGGACACCCGGTAAGGCGGACCAACCAGATTCGGCAAGTCTAAAATCCAAAATCGCGCAGTATCCGTATTTCACTTGGCCGCACCGTTGGCCTATCAACTGGCTCCGCATTGCCGCGCTCCATCTGATCATTTTTTCCTTTGTGAGAATACTGGGCCGAGCCAGCGTTTCGGGCGTGGAAAATCTCAGCGGTCAGAATAATCCGCTCCTGTTCATCTCTAACCACCTCACGATGGTTGACCACGCTTTAATTCTCTGGGCTCTGCCGTCAAGGTTCCAGATACGGATGTCGATTGCCATGGATGGCGAGCTTCTGCGCGAATGGTTACATCCGACCTCGGGAATTAGCGTGTTAAAGCGGCTACAATATCGCGCGCAATACCTGCTTGTGGCTTTCTTCTTCAACATCTTCTCCATGCCACAGCACACTGGATTTCGCCGCAGCTTTAAGTTTGCCGGCGAAATGATGGACCGAGGTTACAGCGTTCTCGTCTTCCCCGAGGGACGCCGCTCGCCTGATGGTAAGTTGCAACCCTTACGGCCCGGTATTGGCATGTTGGCAAAGGAGTTGGATGTGCCGGTAGTTCCGGTTCGCATCGACGGTCTTTATGAATTGGCCCAGGAGAAGCGCCATCGTGCGCCCAAAGGGGCTGTCAAAGTAACTATTGGTAAGCCCGTCCGCTACTCAAGGCAAGCGAAAGCCGAAGAGATCACTGAAGATCTGACGCGTCGCTTAGTATCTCCGATGGCGACAGAGAATAGTGAAGTGGTCTAGCCACCGGAGTTCTCCAGCCACCGCCGCACATCGGGCGGCTAAGCCGTGCTTATAGAAGAGAGTTTCCAGCGAGGAGGTCCCGGGCGCACGTTGGTGCATTTTATAGCGCGCGCCTTGCCTCAACGCATAGTGCGCCAAAAATTTATAGGTAGATTGAATATGTGTTGGATTCCTCACGGAGCAGTTGGGCTTTCACCCCGTTAGGGGTGAGATATCTATAGCTATCGGTCCATCCTCCATGCAGCGCCGTTCGAAGGAGCGGAATTCAGGCATCGGGTTTCCTGTCTCGCAACCTTCCGCTCCTTCGAACGGCGCCGGAGGGTTTTGGCCAAGGCGCTATAAACATGCGACCCCTAACGGGGTGCAGACACCTACCCCAACTGCCCGGTGAGATATTCGAACAAACCCAGATATTCAATCTACCTACAAATTTTTGGCGCACTACTCCACGCAGAACTCATTGACACGAATGCCGCGCTCTTCCTATAGTGCTAAAAGCAGGGTCACCTTCGATATCTGCTTCTAGTGACATGTTTCTTGCCTCAGTTCCGGGCCCATCAGCACGGAATTCCCACCAATCCTGAATTTACGGACGATTCGCTATGAAACAAAAAACTACCTTTCTCTGCCTTCTCGTCTTCTGCAGCCTGGCGTTTGGCATTGATCCACGCACGTTTGGCACGGCCGCCCACGCGCAAGTGCCCGATCATGGTGGCAAGATCGAAACTAAATATGATGGCTTCAACCGTGAGACTGTCGTAATGCTCAAAAAGATGCGCATAACCTGCGCCGGCTCCGACGCTGCGCAAAACTCCTTGAAGGGAACCTGCGTCAGTATTGTTGCCTCGCTCCACAGTCCGGGTATGCAGCTCGATTACGTCCGCTACGCCCGGCTCCAACTGATTTTTGAGACAAAGGATTGGGACCGGCGACATACGCCAGAACAACGCGAGTTGAGTGTTGTGGCAGACGGCGAGCAGGTCAAGTTGGGAAAGATGCAGTTAATAAAACAGGACGTCGATAGCATCCGTACGGTTGAAGTTATGAAGGAGGTCCTGGAGGTTTCAATTCCCTATCCAACGTTCAACAAGCTGGCACGTGCAGAAACGTTGGAAATGAGAGTCGGAAACACTTTATTTGAACTTGGAGACAAGAACCTTGCCGCGTTTCGCGATTTAAACAACAGAGTTAAGTTTTAAATCCTCTGCGGCTCCAGGTTCTCAAGTGAGTGGCAGCGCAGGCCACAATAGCGGCCTAACCGTGAATAAGGTCTAATCGCCGAAAGTTATCCGACTCCAGAAGGCGTTATACCGACCTAAATCCGGGATGTTAGAATCCCAACGTGACGAGATTGCGGCGGTCCATCCCAGGCGAACTGAACCGGAACAACTATCTTCCGATTCTCTGCCTGGCAATCCTCTTGCCGTCCACGCTCGTTTCATTGCGGGCCGAGGGCCGGCGCTGGTGGTGCGTCAGTGGGGACCTCACTTTGTGGACCAGCGATGCCTGGACGCGCCACACTTCGCAACATCTTTTTGATCCCTATTCTCTTACGCACGTACTACACGGCTTTATTCTTTGCGGTCTTCTGGCATGGAGCCTGCCGCAAGTTGCCGGGCGATGGCGTTTTTCCTTGGCGATTGCAATGGAAGCACTCTGGGAAGTCTTTGAGAATACAAACTACATCATCGATCGGTACCGCGCTACAACCGCCGCAATCGGATATGAAGGGGATTCGGTTTGGAATTCTCTCGGCGACATTACTGCTTGCGCAATCGGGTTTCTAATTGCAGTACAGATCGGTTTCCGCCGCTCCTCCCTTGCATTTGTCGCGGCGGAATTGGTGTTGCTGTTTTGGGTCAGAGATAGTCTCGTCTTGAACATTATCCTTTTGCTCTATCCCATTGAAGCATTGAAGATCTGGCAAGCCGGGCCATAATTCAAGATCTGCGGAGCTATCAAGGATCAGAGTCGGGTTCCATGGGAAAGCAATTCACCGCAATGGCGGTCATGATGCTCGTCGAGGAAGGCAAACTCCAGTTGCAGGGTGGCTGCCGAAATCAAATGATAGTTAATTGGCTGTGCTGGACGAGCGGATTCGGAAAGTTGAATCGTGATATCGCGCGGGGAAAGAACGACACTGAAGAAAACGACGCGAGAGGTGCCTAAGAGGCCCGGCTAATGTTCGAGCGGAAACACGAGAAACTAGCCCCAATTCCTGTTTTTATTAGGCGGCTTGCACGCTCGTTTGCGCTGGCTGCCATGCTGGCCGGCCCAGTACTGATTATTGGAACGGCGGGCTACCATTGGACGGCGGGTCTCAACTGGATTGATGCGCTTTTAAATGCCTCCATGATCCTGGGAGGAATGGGGCCAGTCGACAGGTTGTCAACAACTGGCGCAAAGCTCTTCGCTTCAGTTTACGCGCTGTTCAGTGGACTCGTGTTCATAGCTATTATGGGCATCGTGCTGGCTCCCATAGTGCACCGCGTCCTGCACAAGTTTCACATTGACGAGAGATTGTAGGGGCGGCACTCCGTGGCCGCCCCCACGCTCCATTTAAGCCCGTCTTGACGCAAAGTGGGGCGGCCACGGAGTTCACCAGCCGGCGTGGTACTGGCAGATGTCAAAGGGAAACCATTGCTCGTGGCTACGGCTGTGCCGCCTGATGTGCCGCGGTGGCTTGCCTCGCGGGATCAGCTGCTTCTCGCGCTTGGGCTATGCCCTCCTTCGCG
>DATEUF010000356.1:0-3262 GCA_035283325.1 Pyrinomonadaceae bacterium
TTCTTGAATTGGCGCGCGCAAAATGAGTAAGCGAAAAGTCGTGTACCGCCAACTTTCCTCGCCATCTATTTTTTGCCCGCAACAGGGTAATTTGCAGGTTGAGGGTATCGGTTTCTTCCCGAAGGTTGGCGGTGGAATCTCGCCCGCGGTCGTGTCATAATATCAGCAGGTGAATTTGCAGTGGCGTCTTGCGCGCGGGGTTTCCACCTCGCACCGAATAATTTTCGGCGTCTGTGGGAGGGTTCCGTTAATGCGTGCGGTCTAACAATGCGTGAAGCGGATTCGGCTGCTGCCGGCGCGCCACGGGCCATTTTCCTCGTGGGGCAGGCCCGGCATCATCGGCCTCATCCACCTGCCCGCCGTATCCGCTTACGCAGGCCGTTAGACCGCACGCAGTTTTCTTGAATTGGCGCGCGCAAAATGAGTAAGCGAAAAGTCGTGTACCGCCAACTTTCCTCGCCATCTATTCTTGCCCGCACCAGGGTAATTTGCAGGTTGAGGGTATCGGTTTCTTCACGAAGGTTGGCAGTGGAATCTCGCCCGCGGTCGTGTCATAATATCAGCAGGTGAATTGGCAACGCAGTCTTGCGCGCGGCGTTTCCACCTCGCTCCGAAAGATGGTCCACGTCTGTGAGAGGGTTCCGTCAATGCGCTCCGTCTAACACAGCGTGAAGCGGATTCGGCTACTGCCGCGCGTCACAGGCTATTTTCCTCGTGGGGCAGGCCCGGCATCCTCGGCCTCATCCACCTGCCCGCCGTTCCGCTTACGCAGGCCGTTAGATACTATGAGTAGAAAAAAGGGGTCGTTTCTGCTAAGCTTCAAATAACACACAGAAAGGAGAAGCTTATGTTTGCAGAAACAACCCACACAGATCAGTATACTGGAATTCAACCGCACCTTTACATGGCATTTGAACTAAGCCAAACGAAATGGATGTTGGGCTTCACGATCGGGTTTGGGCAGAGGCCGCGACTGCGCAGCATTGCCGCTCGAGATCGGGCTGCTCTTCAAAACGAGATCCATCTGGCCCGGGAACGTTTCGAGCTGGGTGGGGAGACACCCGTGATCAGCTGCTATGAGGCTGGACGAGATGGCTTTTGGCTGCATCGCTACCTATCATCAATTGGCGTAAGCAACCTGGTGGTGGACTCTGCCAGCATCGAAGTGAATCGCCGCGCCAAACAGGCCAAGACCGACAAGCTCGATCTGGGCAAACTGCTCACAATGCTGATGCGCTATCAGGCTGGCGAGAAAAAAGTCTGGCGTGTGATCCACGTGCCCAGTCCCGAGGTCGAAGATCATCGCCATCTCCACCGCGAACTGGCTGATCTCAAAGCCCAGCGAACCCAGCATACCAACCGCATCAAGGGCTATCTGGCCAACCAGGGCATTTGCCTGGAGGTTGGGAATGACTTGCCTGAGCTTCTGGAGGAACAGCGCCTGTGGAATGGCGACCCTCTGCCTGCAGGACTGCGCGCTCGTCTGCTGTGCGAGTACGAACGTTTCCAGTTGGTCCAGCAGCAGGTCCAGGTGTTGGAAGCGGAACGTCGAGAAACGCTCCGGCACAGTACCCAGCCGGAGATAGAGCAAGTGCGGCGATTGTTGTGCTTGCGAGGCATTGGCATCAATTGTGCCTGGCTGTATGTGATGGAGTTCTTTTGCTGGCGTGCCTTCCGCAATCGTCGCGAAGTCGGGGCTCTGGCCGGACTCACGCCCATGCCCCACCGGAGTGGTGAAGAAGACCATGAATTGGGCATTAGCAAAGTTGGGAACCGACATATCCGTGCGATGGCCATTGAGATCGCCTGGGGTTGGCTGCGCTACCAGCCCAACAGCGAGCTCAGTCGCTGGTACCAACGCCGCTTTGGCAAAGGCAGCAAACGCCTGCGCAAAATTGGCATTGTTGCCCTGGCACGCAAATTATTGATTGCGATCTGGCGTTACCTGGAGTTTGGGACGCTCCCTACCGGAGCTGTGCTGAAATCCACTTGATCTGACTGGCAACCCGCTTCCTCTTCTGCGATCCTTGCCAGGCTGGTGTGAGCTACCCGTTGTGCCGCCGGGTTTCGTTTTCGAACCGCCCGTTAGATGGGGTTGCTCACCAAGTGCTTCACTCACGCTCTTGAGCGTATAAAATATGAGGTGTCTGGTTTCTCTTACCAGCACGGATAGAAGGCTGTTCAGGGCGCAGGATTGCCCCAACGACCCAGGAAGCCGCCAGTGTCAGTACGTAAGGATCGTGAACGGAAGAAGGAAGCTGGATGTTTCGTCGCTTTTGCCAATCTTCATAATGACGAAACCGATCCATAGACCGGATAGGTTCACGCGTCGCCTTTATTGAAGCTTGACAAAAACGACTTCATAGAAGGCGCTCTTGCAGTTGCAGTACAATGGAAAGAAGTCAACGAGAGCTTTGCTATGCCCGGACCGTATTTCCCAGACCAACAGCCAGCCGAATGCGGACATTACTACCCTGATGTGCTTACGCTTCGAGACGAAAGGAAGCCTGATGGTACCTTTGTCAGAATCCTGGATTGCACTTACTGCGGTCAGTATGAACTCCTGCTAGAAGCGCGTCACCTTTCCAGGGAACTTGAACTCAAACTCAAAAGAACAGGCCGCGATATTGCTATCCGGGAAGATGAAATTGCCAATGTCAGAAAGAAACGCTTTGAAGAGATACTGTCAGGGGACAAAAAGGTAACCGGCCTAGCATTACATTCCCTCGTCGAAACTGCCATTCGACAAGGTGCAGAGACGATTGAGCTAGAATATGTGACTGAAGGCTTGGAGGTGACTTACATGGGCGGAAGCTTTGGAATTAGTGAAGTCATCGACAATCGCAAGTCAATTAAGACGATAATCGACGAACTTGTCACTCAAGCCGAGCTTGAGCATAAAACTCGTGGCACATTCAAGTGGATCTGCGATGAGAGAGAGTATGAAATCCGAGCCGAGCAATATGAGAGCTTTGGCGAATCTGCATTCAGGCTGATCTTGAAGAAATCCAAAAAGAGCGCCTAACACAGCGTGCAGCCGACAAGTGGGAGTCGCCGCGTTTTTTGGCAGTTTTCCACGCCTCGGCAGGATTCCGTTTTCGAGCCGGGCCGACGTCCCGCCCACTTGCGGCTACCGATTACTGCACTTGTCAAGTGCGAAGATAAAACTCTTGTAGTCGATGCGAAAAGACTCTGAAATAAAATCTGCCAAGCGCGACTTTGCTCACAAGGCAGATTTTTTGTTCTCAGAGACAGTTATTTT
>DATEUF010000357.1:0-15750 GCA_035283325.1 Pyrinomonadaceae bacterium
CGCTTGAGCCAACCGGATCCGTTGCCGCATACCTTTGCTGTAGGCACCCACTTTACGATCCGCGGCCTCAATCAGGCTGACGCGCTCTAAAGCAACGATGGTGAGTTCGTCTGCCTTCTTGCGGTCAAACCTATGCACGAGCAGCAGCGAACGGATGAATTCACGCCCGGTGAGTCCCCGCGGGAAGGAATCAAACTGCGTGCAGTAACCGACTTTGCGGAAGAGTTGCTCGGGCCGATCGGTAGGAATACCGAGTATCTCAATGCTGCCGCGAGTGGGCCTCAACAGTCCGGTCATCAAGTTCATCAGGGTCGACTTGCCGGCGCCGTTTGGTCCCACCAGGCTGGTGATGCCTGGCGCAATTTGAAGATTGACGCGATTCACTCCCAGGATCTCTCCATAAAATTTAGAGACATCGTCGAAAATGATCATGTTACGAATTTCGGATTGCGGATTTCGAATTTCGGGTTTGCTTTTCATATCACTGGTGTGTGCTTCTGGGTGTTGAACGGGGCATTATCTTCTAAATCCGCAATCCGCAATTCGAAATCCGCAATTCACTTAACCACCTCATAAGCTCTCACCTTGAGTGACAGCAATCCGAGGCAGATGACACAAACCACAAACAACGCGGTCCAGCTCGCCCAAAGTGGTGGCTCATTAAGAACAATTTCACGCACCACGCCAGGGTCAACCTCGGCCATTTGCCCAGTGGCACGCACAAAAGTGCCAAAGAGACCGGCAGAAACGTTTCTCATTAGTGCGCTGAGGCTAACCAAACGTGAAGAAGGAAGTTTTGAAGACCTGCTCGATAGGGCCGAGACCAAAGACTTTTGCTTCCATGATCTCTCTCACACTCAAACTTTGCATCATGGTAGATGATGAACGGCGGCGATCTTTACGAGCTTGGCAAAGATCCTGGGCCACTCGAAATATCAAGATGACGGAACGCGAGGCGAAGCTGACGCGGCAACACATTGCCAGAACCAGCAACACGGCGCGGGAAATGTGGAAGTTATTTTAACGAGCGGCGCCAAAAGTGAAAGTAACGCAAACCGATGTACGCGTATTGTACGCGCGCTCCCGGCACGTTCTCAGACAGCGTACATACCCGACGAGCGTTGTGTGGTGCCGTTCCTCAAGCAGGGCGGGGCATCCTTCCCATTCGGAACTTCAACTCCATACCACATCCCTCCGCTCACATCCTCCTTATGGTGATAATCCGGTTGCGATGGGATGCGAAAGACGCCACTATCAGCGGCCCAATACTCCTCCGGCGACTCCAACTCAAGAAACTCTTTGGCCTCGGGAACAGTATGCGCGACAGGTTCAACCACGATTGGCTCAGAATACTCGCAGCCTCCCAGACTCGCCTTAGATGTACTCGGTTGAGATGAAGTGCTGCCCGTCCAGCTCCCCGATCTCATAAATGGTCAGAATGTAAGGGTGATTGAGGGAAGATGCGGCATAGGCCTCGCGCCCGAAGCGTTGCAGCCGTCCTTTGTTCCAGGTGAATTCTGGCGGCAGCAGTTGATGGCTACCTGGCGGCGGAGTTGCGTATCGTAGGCCAGGTAGACTTCACCCATGCTCGCCCTTGCCGAGCTGCGAGCGAACTTCGTAGCGACCAAGACGTGTTTTGGGAGACAAAGCCATGACGGTCAATGTGGCAATTCGTGCTTTCAAGCTTAGCTGAATTTTTACTGCATGTAGCCCGACTTTGCGCATCAAGTCCTGGAAGCGCGGCTCAGCACGGAGGCTATCGTAGTGCGGATCAACGCCCAGATTCTTCATCTGCACGTCGTGCGCCGCATAGGCCCGCTCCAGCGCCGAGAGCGCCTGCTCCTTCTGGCCTAACCCAACATAGAGCACGGCTAACTCAGCGGGTGAGACATACGCCCTGGTCGTCTCCAATTGCTTGAGGATCGCTTCGGCTTCCTCGCGCCGGCCCCCTTTTGCAAGAGCATACCCCAGATAGCATTGGAGGTTTGTGCCTTCTCCCATCAACTTTTCAGTCTCCTGATACTCGGCGATGGCCTGCGCGTGTTGTCCCTTCGCGGCATACGTGTAGCCGAGCAAGAAGCGCGCTAAGCTGAAGTTCTGGTCCAATTCGAGCGTCTTTTTGAACTCCTCGATCGCCCGATCGTACTGGCGCGCATCGCTGAGCGCGTAACCGACATAAGCATTGGAGCCGAGGCGGAGAGGATCGAGCTCCTTGGCCCGTTTGGCCTCGGCGATGGCTTCTTCATGCCGACCCATGCAGCTGAGATAGTAGCCGTACCCGGTGTGTGCTGTGGCAAGGCTTGGGTTCAACTCAATAGCCCTCTTGAACTCGCGTTCTGCTTCCACCCAGTCCCAGGCATCTGACTTGATCAATGCGAGTGCACTGTGCGCCTCGGCAAGGCTCTCGTCCAACTCCAGTGCCTTTTTCGCTGCCGCCTCCGCTTTCGGCATTGCCTCCTTCGGGTCGAGAATGCTGTTACCGCCAAGCGAATGATAAGTACTGGCTAACAAGGCATGGGCCAACGCGTAGTTCGGATCAACCGCGACGGCTTGATGGTAATACTCCAAAGCCTTCTTCAGTCCCTCCTGTCCAGCTTTCGCGGTGTGGAAACGCCCCTTGAGCACCAGTTCGTAAGCTTGCGGGTTGGCCTTCGCCTCCTTCACCAGCTGCTGTTGGTCGGCGCTTGTCAGCCGATGCCGCAACTTCTCGGCGATGTGTTGCGAAATCTCGGCCTGCACCTGAAGCAGATCCGTTGCGGGGCGATTGAACTGCTCGCCCCACATCTGCGTTTTATCACGCACGTCCACCAGCTCAGCACTGACCTGCAACTGATCCCCGCGCTGCACGACACGGCCCGTGACAATCCCCTGCACGCCCAAAGACCGAGCCACCTCCTGCGGGTCTATCTCCTGCCCCTTGTACTTGAATGCGGAGTTTCTGGAGATGACCTTCAGCGAGGGCAGTTGTGAGAGATTGTTGATGAGGCTCTCGCTCAGGCCATCCGAGAGGTACTCCATGTTCGGGTCACCGCTTAGGTTGGCGAACGGCAGGACGGCCACGGAGTTGATCGCCGCTGAACGATCACCAAGGGAGGAGTAGTAGGCGAAGGCAGCCAGGGCGGTGGCAATAACTAGCGAAGCCAGTACTAACGCCGCCCCTAGCTTGTGCCGCTTGATCTCGCCAACCACGTACTCGGCACTTGAGACAGCGTGGGCGGCATTCGCTTCCGTCGTCGGCGCGTTGGTCGCCGTCCCTGAGATGGCTGCCGCTTCTCCTCTCGTCGTGACCACCAGCCCCCCAGTTCGTTGCGCTGCTTCTTCCGGCGTGATGCTTCGCTCCAACTCCGCTTCCAGTTCCAGGTGCTGCCGCAGCCGTTTCAAATCTAATCCTATGTCTTTCGCTAACTGATAGCGCTCGTCCCGCTCCTTCGTGAGCGCCTTCTCTACGATCCGTTCTAACTCCGCCGGCACGTCCCGCCGGAGGTGCAGGAGCGAAGGAGGCTCGCGATGAAGAACCATGGCGATCACATCGCTGTTAGTGGCCCCCTCGAACGGCAACCGTCCCGCCACCATCTCGTAGAGCACTACGCCCAACGACCAGAGGTCGCTGCGCGCGTCCACCTCCAATCCCCGCGCTTGTTCGGGTGACATGTAGCTGGCCGTGCCCATCACCATCCCGGGCTCGGTGTGGACCACCCTCGTCCTCGTCGCCGCCTCCGGGTCAGCCTCCTCCGCCGCGGCCTCATCCGTCAGCTTCGCCAGACCGAAATCCAGCACTTTAATGAAACCGTCCCGCCGCACCATGATGTTCTCCGGCTTGACATCCCGATGAACAATGCCGGCTTGATGAGCGGCTGAGAGGGCGGAAGCCACCTGCTGCGCCACGTCTAAGACTTCTCGCAGCTCCATCCGCGGATCGGTCAGGTGTCGGCGCAAAGACTCACCCTCGATGTACTCGGTAGCGATGAAGTGCTGCCCGTCCAATTCGCCGATCTCATAAATGGTCAGAATGTAAGGGTGATTGAGGGAGGAGGCGGCATAGGCCTCACGCTCGAAGCGTTGCAGGCGGCCTTTGTTCCAGGTGAATTCTGGCGGCAGCAGCTTGATGGCTACCTGGCGACGGAGTTGGGTATCGTAGGCCAGGTGGACTTCACCCATGCCGCCCTTGCCGAGCAGCGAGCGAATCTCATAACGGCCAATGCGTGTATTTGGGGACAGCATCATGTTGACGTTGTAGTACGCTGCTTTGTCAACATTTTAGTACGACTTGAGCACAACCCAACCTTGCTCTTCATACGCAACGCACTGAAGCGCTCGAAGAGCGAGATGGACTGCTGGCTCTTGCCGTCGAGAAACTTCTTCACCGAATAGCGGCCAGAAGAGTGTGGCATATTCGTATTAATGAACTGCGCCTTGAAGATGACGTGAGGCTTTGCAACCCTCTCATTTGCCATTACGACCATCGGTAAAATAGCGATCAATAACGGCTACTAGATTACGAACGTTCTCATCAGTGCGTATTTGCGAATCTACCAGTGCATTAATCTTCGCATTTACGTCATTGAACCCTTCAAGCGTCACATTGGCGAGCCGAGTCACAATCTCTCCCATCTGAGCGACGACCTGATCTGTTCGCGTCTGTGACTCCTGTAATCGTTGAATGTCAGAGGCAAACTGAGCTTGCTGCTCAACTATAAAGGCCATTTTTCTTTCGAATTCTTCGTTGTTCATCATGAGGATCTCCTACTGACTGTAAGAGAGTTTAGCGAATAGTAAGCGTAACCCCAAGCGAGCAATCCAACGATAGGCATCAGCGCCGCGCACGAACCGCCGCTCGGACAAGCCTTGCATAAGAGATATGCTAATTGCGCGTCCGCTGCGTGCCGTTGTTAGCTGGCGGAACCTGAACCGAGCTTAGCGATCTTATGGAGCTCTCTCTCTGAAGCAAATCCTGAAATAAGTACTGGCATGCTTCGAGTAGCTGTGATCGTGATCGACAGGCTCAAAAGTCTAGGATCCATAACTTTTTCATTAGTGTTCGGGGTGATCCCTACCAGGAGCCAAGCTAACGTTGATGCGCTTCAGCTGCGAGCTCACGCAACTATCGATAAAGGCTACTCACCGGCGAGTCCGCTGCAAGCGCTTGTTAACCTGACCCGCGGATTCAGTTCAACCATGGATTTTCTCGCGGCTCGAAGACTCGCGCGACAACAATCCTTAATTTGTTGGATGTGCGGTGATCAAAGGGACGATGCGTCCAGATTAAATCCTCCACTTTCTCTAACGAAGCGATGCGCCTCTTCCACGATCGCATCATCCCATTCCGCACCTTGCAAATCGCTATAGGTCCCGGGCTCCAGCCCTTCGTCCAGATAGAGCCACGGCATCAATTCGCGAGGATACTGCAAACCCACTACGACTCGGTAGATTTGCCGACATCCGTCAAGGGGTGAGACAGCGCCGGACAAGATCTGCTGCGCAGAGTTGCGAGCGTATTCAATCAGACACTCACGACGATCCGGCAACTTCCAGCCCAAATCATCAAGACTCCGCTTGAAATACTCTTCAACTTCAGAGGAGTACAAAGGCTTACGTAACGAAGCAAGGATACGAATATTCTTCGAGTCAATGTTCGATTCAAGACAAGCAACTGCCCAAGCTCTCTTATAATAATCAGGGCCGCACGAATTTCTTAGCACGGCGCGGGAAATGTGGAGGTTATTTTAACGAGCGGCGCCAAAAGAGAATGTCGGTTAACCGATGTTCGCGTATTGTTCGCCCTACGAAATTTTTACACGTTTTTGGCTGTCGCTAGGTTGTTGAAAAGATTGGTGGCCAGGGACGGAATCGAACCGCCGACGCCGGCCTTTTCAGGGCCGCGCTCTACCAACTGAGCTACCTGGCCAATATCTTCGGAAACCTTTGCTTTATGGATTCCTGCGGCATTGAAAGGACCGCGTAGTATAGGTAGTTACCGAAACTACTGTCAACTTGACGAATCGTCCAAAAGGCGCTCTGCGGATTTGTCAGATACGTCACAAAAAGGATTGACTCGGCCGGGCGTAGGTGTATAATCCGTCGCGTTGAGGATGGGGCTAGCGCCCAAACGTTAGCCAGTCGAAAGACGATCCATTCGATTCAAAATCGATAGTGCCCGCCAGTGCCAGCTCGGCCGCCGATCGCGCCCCCCGCAGTCGCTACCTTCGAGCTGGCACAGCCATTTTAATCCACAGATTTCGCAGATTCCTTAATAAAAATGAGGTCGTAGGGGGCTGGTACACTGTGGTTCCTTCCTGCAGCCTTCCGGCATTCTTAGAATCTGCGAACAAACGACAAATTCTTGTTTTTAGGGAAATTTTTTTCAGCAAGCTTTCGGGGCTTGTTTCAAATCTGTCTGGCAAATTCAGGTTTTCACTCTTTTAGAGTCTGTCGGAAAAAAGGGAATTCCGTCTTCTCTGCGCGTTCTTCGCGGTCTTTGCGTCTCTGCGGTTGGTTTTCTGCGAGGAAATTCAACGCTGAGCCGCAAAGTACGCAGAGGTCGCGCAGAGAAAAGTTCTTTTCCGACAGACTCGTTAGGAGGGACATGCTTATGGATCGCGCGGCCCACAACCTTTTCCGCGCCGTTCGCAGGAGCGAAATGATGCTTGAATGCTGTTAAGAATGGCTTTGCTTTGTTAAGCCAGCGCGTACCAACAACAACTCAGACTCGCGATTCGCCTCCCCGACTACTGTCTCCTCATTTAAAGTAAGGAGTTTTCTCTCTTTCATTATTACCCGCCCGTCAATTAGGACCGTGACAACATCTTCGGGTTGAGCCGCGTATACAATTGCCGACGTCACCTCAGTGGGGCGCGGTGTTGAATGCAGAGCGTCAAGATTAACAATCACTACATCTGCCTTCTTCCCCACTTCAAGGCTCCCAATTTCGGCTTCGAGTCCCAGTGCTCTTGCGCCCTCGATAGTGGCCAAACGAAGAGTTTGTGTCGCCGGAACAACCTGCGGACCGTGTACTACCTTCTGCAACAACGCGGCGGTTCTCATTTCGGTAAACATATCGAGCCTGTTATTGCAGGCGGCGCCATCCGCACCAAGAGAAACCGAAATGCCGCGTTCTAGCATTTCCGTAATCGGCGCGATACCGGAACCAAGTTTCAGGTTTGAAGATGGACAATGAAGCACCTTTGTTTGGCTGCGCGAGAGGATCTCCAGTTCGTCAGCATTCAGATGGATGCAATGCGCGAGCGCTACATGCTTTCCCGTAAGGCCCAATGAATCAAGATAATTGATGTTGCGCATTCCACTTTCCCGTTCCACCAGATCACATTCATCCCCGTTCTCAGAGGCATGAGTGTGGATCATGACGCCGTGTTCGACAGCCAGCTTACCAACCGTCGAAAGCAGCCGACTGGTACAACTGACCGCAAAACGCGGAGCAAAACAGTAACGAAGGCGGCTCCCGTCTCTTCCGTGCCAGCTCTCAAGCAAGGCAAGCGACTCAGCGATCGAGTCGTCTGTGTTCTCGAAGAGACCAGACGGAACTTCATCTCCTTTGTCCATCATGCATTTGCCAACCGTAGCGCGAAAACCGGTCTCTTCTACAACCTGAAGAACCTGCTCTGTGTGGTTCACGGTCTCCATGGTGAGCGCGCAGGTTGTGCCACCTTTGATTAGCTCAGCAATCCCCAGTTGGGCGGACACGCGCACGGAAGAGGCGCTGTGGGAAGCTTCCAGCGGCCACACCCTTTTCTTCAACCAATCGATCAGCGAGAGATCATCCGCGGCGCCGCGAAAAATTGTTTGACAAAGATGCAAGTGGGTCTGAACAAAGCCTGGTAAAACTGCACAACCATCAGCGTCAATGACAGTCTGAGCACCCTTTGCATTCGCGCCGATGCCGGTAATTCGACCTCCGCGAATGAGCAGATCGCTTCGCAGGATGGAGTTTCGTTCATCCATCGTTAGGAGCGTTCCACCCTTGATTAGTATTGAATCGTCCATCCTGACAGTTGTAAGCGCCCAGTTCGGGAAGCATACTACGCCTTCCAAAACTGAGCGCCATTATCGCTCGACAGATGGCCTATTTCTTATCGGCGGCAGCGGCCCTGGCGGCTGGGGTCTCCGTCTTCTCCTGCGGTACGCGCATGCCGAGTTTAACTCTCACTTCATTTTCAATGCGCTTGAGAACCTCGGGATTCTCACGCAAGGCCAGCTTGGCATTTTCTCGACCCTGTCCCAGCCGGTCGCCTCGATAAGAGAACCAGGCTCCGCTTTTTTCCACCACACGCTGTGTAGCCGCCAGATCAAGTACGTCACCCTCTCTTGAAACACCTTCGCCATACATTATGTCAAACTCACACTCTCGGAACGGCGGCGCTACTTTGTTCTTCGCCACTTTTACCCTCGTCCGATTTCCGACTACGCGATCACCGTCTTTGATTGCTCCGATACGCCGAATGTCGAGGCGCAGCGAAGCATAAAATTTGAGCGCCCGCCCTCCGGTAGTAGTTTCCGGATTGCCAAACATCACGCCGATCTTTTCCCTAATCTGATTGATAAAGATGAAGCAGGTATTCGACTGTGCAACGATGGCTGTGAGCTTGCGCAACGCCTGTGACATTAGTCGTGCCTGCAAACCCGGAAGCGAATCTCCCATCTCTCCGTCTAATTCTGCGCGGGGCACCAGGGCCGCCACGGAATCGATAACAATCACATCAACACCGTTGGAACGCACCAGAGCCTCAGCGATTTCCAGGGCCTGTTCTCCCGAATCCGGTTGGGAGATCAGCAACTGATCGATGTCGACTCCCAGTTTGCCCGCATAGTCGGCGTCCATGGCATGTTCCGCATCAATATAAGCGGCTACGCCACCGGCCTTCTGAGCTTCCGCCACGATATGAAGCGCCAGCGTAGTCTTGCCGGAGCTTTCCGGTCCATAGATCTCCACAATCCTGCCGCGGGGCACGCCGCCTATACCAACTGCAGCATCAAGGCTGATTGAGGTCGTGGAGATCGCGGGCACATCTGACACGTCTCGTTCACCCAATCGCATGATTGATCCTTTGCCAAACCTCTTTTCAATATTGGCCAACGCAGCTTCAATCGCTCTACTGCGGTCCATAAGTATTCGGTCATCAGCCATGGCACACATCTCTTTCTTCCGTTCCTCCTTCTCACTGCTTTCCGGCCCGGGCGCTAGCCGAGCATACCACAGTTACAGCGAGAATGGAACAGTGTTTCACACTTGCAACAGTCGTAATTTTCCGGAGGGTTTAGGGGTTATTGACACCATCCTGCGCGCAACGGCAGCCCTCTCTGCTTCTCCCGTTTGGTGAGGCTGCGCGCAAATTAAGGAACGCCAATAACCATTAGATGCCCAACCTGATCACGATTGCCGTTGAAATATATCTGCCAGCGTACGACCGGTACGTGTCTCCGCTTGTTCATGAAGGGGAGAAATGCCGCCGGCCGATTCGTCTTTCGCGATACGTTCAATACGCCACATCGGAAAGAACAGATCACCCAAACCAACGAACGGTTCGTCATGGGCAACCGCTTGCACCCAATCGTCAAAGGAATTCAGGTCGAGACCGCGCAAGAATACTCCAGCAGGGCTGATCTCGTCGAGTAGTCCCCAGCATTTCTCACGCGGAGTGTGAAGAACGATGATGATTGCCACGCCAGGGCGGATTCCTGTGTCACTATTGGTACTGCTCGGGTTCAAGTCACTGTCAGGAATGCGAAACATCTCGATTCTTTCTTCCAATTTTCACTAGCGAGTGTTGAAGACCCACTTCCTCGGGCACTGCTCAGTGAGGATCACTGGACTAACAGTCACGCAGTCGGAAGGGTGTCCGGCTTTAAACCACGGATAAAGTCACCAATACGATACACAAGATCAGGCGCACCTGCCAACCGTTCTATCTCTGCGACGATGATAGAACCCACGACAGCCGCATCAGCATAAGTCCAGGTCTCCGCAACCTGACTGGCGCTGGAGATGCCAAAGCCGACTGCAACCGGCAAATGCGAAAATCGGCGTATACGTTGAACCAACTTTTGGGCTTCGGCTCCAAGCTCAGCGCGAGCTCCCGTTACTCCAAAACGCGATACCGCATAGATGAAACCGCTGGCTTGTGTGGTAATCAACTGCAGCCGATCATCGCTTGTGCTGGGCGCTGCCAAAAAGATAGTGTCGAGTTGATGGGAGCGACATGTCCTTAGCAGGTCCGCTGCTTCTTCCGGAATGAGGTCGGTGACCAAAATGCCATCAACGCCGGCCTCCCTGGCACTACCTGCTAGACGATCAAGACCAAATTGCAGCAGCGGATTGAAGTAACTAAATAGTACTATCGGAGTATCAATCTGCTTGCGAACCAATGCGATGGTTTTCAGTACTTCATCGATGCCGAATTCGTTTCTGAGCGCGCGCGATGAGCCACGTTGGATAACGGGGCCGTCGGCCACCGGATCGCTGAAAGGCACACCAAGTTCAATCACCGTCGCCCCAGCGCTGGCAAGCTCTATCAAGAGAGCCGCAGTCGTCGCCAGGTCCGGATCTCCGGCAACAATGAAGGGGATAAGACCCTTCTTCTCTTCTCGCTTTAGTTGTTCAAAGGCGGCGGTAATCCGAGTCATAAGAATAGAGTCTAGAGTCTAGAGTCTGGAGTCTAGAGTCTAGAGTCTGGAGTCTTGAGTCTGGAGACAGATCGATTAGCTTTTGTGCGCGGGTAATAAGCATTTTGCTTCCTCGCACGCAAAGGACTCAAGCCGTTGAGTCCGCCTCGGCGTGCCAAAAATTTGTCGGTAGATTGAATATCGCGTCCGTTGAATACTTCACCGGCAGTTGGGGTAGACGTCTTCACCCCGTTAGGGGTCTGGAGTTTGGCCATTTTTTTCTTGCCCGGTCGGGGCAAGGAAATCAACTCTTACAAGGAAATTCTGGTTTGGGCCTGCCCGGGTAGGGGGAGCTCGAACAACGCATATTTCAATCTACCGCAAATTTTTGGCGCACTGTTCGCCTCCCAGAGCCGCGAGCCTCCAGTTCTTGAGGACCCCGAACTCTAGACTCCAGACTCCTAACCGTATTCACATCCTTGTCGCCACGACCTGAGAGGTTGACAATGAGACTCTCATCTTTTCGCATCTTTGCCGCGAGGGGGATGGCGTAAGCCACTGCATGAGCCGACTCAAGCGCCGGAATTATTCCCTCGAGTTCGGATAGGATGCTAAAAGCTTCCAGGGCCTCGGCGTCAGATACCGAAACATATTTCACACGTCCAGTGTCGTGCAAAAAGGCGTGCTCTGGTCCAATTGATGGATAATCCAATCCCGCAGACACCGAATGCGTTGGCGCAATCTGTCCTCTCTCATCCTGCAAAACATAACTGAAGGTGCCATGCAACACACCAGGTCGACCGCCACCTGAACCGTTAAACCGGGCAGCATGCTTACCCAACTCATTCCCAGTGCCGCCTGCTTCGACGCCTACCATCTTTACGGTCTCATCAGCCAGAAAGGGATGAAATAAACCAATTGAATTCGAACCACCACCGACACAAGCTACTAAGATTTCGGGAAGCTTCTGGATCTGGGCGAGGGCCTGGGCACGGGCTTCACGACCGATTATGCTCTGAAACTCTCGGACCATCAGTGGATAAGGATGTGGTCCGAGGGCGCTGCCCAGGAGATAGTAAGTGTCAGCAGCGTTTGTGACCCAATCACGCAGCGCCTCGTTGATTGCCTCTTTCAAAGTTCCTGAGCCGGACTTAACCTCGCGCACCTCAGCACCTAACAAACCCATTCTGAAAACATTGAGCTCCTGTCGCTGCATGTCGGCTGCACCCATGTAGACGACACAGTCCAACCCGAAAAGCGCGCACACGGTCGCCGTCGCAACGCCATGCTGTCCCGCGCCGGTCTCGGCGATAACGCGGCTCTTGCCCATCCGGCGAGCCAGCAGGACCTGACCCAAAGTGTTGTTGATCTTGTGTGCGCCAGTATGCAGCAGGTCTTCGCGTTTGAGATACATGCGCCCCCCGCCCGCATGATCGCTGAGGCGTTGGGCGTGAAACAACGGAGTCGGACGACCGGCATAATCTTTTAGAAGCGCCTGATACTCTGCCTGAAATGTAGGATCTTCTTGTGCCTTTTGAAACGCCACCGTAAGTTCTGCCAGGGGAGCCATCAGGGTCTCGGGCACAAAACGGCCTCCGTAGGAACCAAAATGGCCGAGGCTGTCAGGTTGTAGCGCTTTCGTATCCATTACGGGAAATCGCCTTTTCCTTCAAAGCGAGATGAGAAGTGTCTGAAACTCCTGGCGATCCGGATTAATCGCCGCAAGGAGGTTCTCATTGGCCTAAATATTTTTCAAACCACTCAAGATTCGTTTGTTTTGCCTTTAGCACCATCTTTGGTTCATTAGGTCCGTGAGGCATGCGCGGTAAGACAATCATGCGAGTGGGCACGTTCTGTACTCTTAGTGCGTTGTAAAATTCATAACCTTGTGAAATAGGCACACGTTCATCCGCTTCTCCGTGCTGTATCAAAGTAGGAGTCGTCACACCTTTCATATTGAACATGGCCGAATGAGAGCGATAGACATCAAGGTTCTCCTTCTCCCAAGGCTGTCCGCCAAAGTAATCAGGAATAAAACTTGGAATGTCTGCCGTGCCGATGAAGCTCATTAGATTTGTTACGCCAGCCCCGACTGAAGCTGCCTTGAATCGATGCGTCTGCGTTACTATCCACGAAGTCATGAATCCGCCATAACTCCAGCCCATAACTCCAAGACGGTCGGGATCAGCTACCCCCATTTGGATCACATGATCGACCCCGCTCATCAGATCGTTGTAATCGCCGCCACCCCAGTCCTTGATGTTGGCGAAGCGAAACTTCTGGCCGTAACCGGACGAACCGCGCGGGTTGACGCGCAGAATCGCGTAGCCACGTGATGCGAAAGTCTCGATTGGGTAGGGCGATCGGTTACTAACCAGGAACGACTGAGTAAACACACCCGCCGGACCTCCATGGATCACTAGCAGGAGCGGCACGCGGCGGCCGGGTTGGTGATTTACCGGATACGTAAGTAGTCCTTCAATCTCCGTTCCATCAGCGCTCTTCCACTTCACAACCTCCGTCTTGCCGGCGGGAAGATTGGGCACGTCGGCATTCGCTCGACTCACCTGCACGGGAGCAAAGCTTTGTCCATTGCTGATGTAGGCCTCCGCTGGCTTATCTGTTGCCTGCATTGTGAATCCAAATGCTGTTCGCGAACGATTTAGCGAGATGCCTGCCAGAACCTCATTGCCTTTGTTAAATTCGGATATGGAGTTTGCGTTGACATCAATCGAGTAGATCCTTGTTACCGTCCCGCGCGTTTCGGTGAAGTAGATCTGTTTTGCATTAGCCGACCAATCCATCAGGTTGGGTTGTGCGTCAAAGCTTTCAGCCAAAACCCGCGGAGTACCCCCTGATGCAGACATAATTGCAATCCGCCGGTAGCCCGCCCAGCGCGGCGGATCGTCTGATATGACAAAAGCGATTTGCTTACCATCGGGCGAATAAGCGGGCGCCGACTCAGCTGCGCCGGTTGCGGCGAGCGTCTTTACTTCTCCGGTGGCAACTTCGACCGTGTGCAGATCGGATGTCGTCCAGTAATCGGCCTTCGGCATTCTCGTGCGCGTGAAAGCGATGAATTTTCCGTCTGGCGACCATTCGAAGTCACCATCGATGTTGAAATCCCCGGTAAGTTTACGGGGTTCGCGCTTTCCGTTAGTGTCTTTCTCCAAGTTCAAAAGATACAGACGATTGATCTTCACCGTTTCATCAACCCAGCGCCAATCGTCCTTGCCCTTCGTTTGCTTCTCCTCATCATCGGTTTGCGAATCTCGCATAATAAAAGCGATCTGCTTGCTATCTGGAGACCATGCAAAGTTTGTCACATTAGATTTGATGTCTGTGAGTTGTTCGGCTTCGCCGCCGATCAGCCGCAGAATATAGATGTTAGCCTTGCCATTTCGGCGGGACGTGAAACTAATCATCCGGCCATCTGGCGACCACTGTGGATTCTCTGACGACTTCTCGGCAAATGTTAGCTGCAAAGGATTACTACCATCAGCATTCGCCAGCCAGATCTGAGTTAGGTATTCGCTTTTTTCTGGCGCCATGACAGCCTCGGTCACGGTATAGACTACCTTCCAGCCATCAGGTGAAACACGTACGGCGCCGACGTTCTTCAGTTTCATCGACAGTTCAGGCGTCCATCCGTCGACTCTGTTTTGCGCGAAACACAATGGAGCAGCAAGGAAAACCGACAACAGAACATATAGACAGAATAAGGGGCGCGATGTGGAGGGCTGCATATTCAATCTCCTCTAAAGGACTTTGCTCTTAAACGTCAGTCAAACCTTCATTCATGGGAGGCGCTACGGCAACTCGGTTTCGTCCTCCGTTTTTTGCCACGTAAAGTGCTGTGTCACTGGCGGTATAAAGCGTGCGCTCCGAATCTGCCTGTCCAGGACAGGCAGCGACTCCGATACTCACACTAAAGTGACCAACGTCCGGCACTCGCAGACTGGCTAGAATGCTGCGAAGGCGTTCGGCGGCTACCGCCGCTCTATTTATGTTAGTTCCGGCCAGTAACAAAGCAAACTCTTCACCACCCAGACGCGCCGCCGTATCGTTGTCGCGGGAAACTTCAGACAGCGTGTTGGCAACCTGGCGAATGACAAGGTCACCGGCGGGGTGTCCAAACCGGTCATTGATAGCCTTTAGGTAATCAATATCCAGCAGAAGCAGTGCGCAAGGTACACCGTAACGTCGCCATCTTTCAACTTCTCGCGTTAGTGCCAATCGGAAGTGCCGACGATCTCCAACCCTGCCGCCTCCAGGCGCTGCTGCGGCCAGGTAGCTGTAGATTCTTCCGCAACCAGCAACACGCGACCCCGCGTGCGTGAACCGGCGGCCGACTGTTTTCTTCCAGACTTCGCCCTCATCGCGTGAAACGAGCTTTGAGAGAAGCCGCTTCGAACGCTGAGAGAAAGTCTCTTCGCTGCTTTACGATGTGCGGCTAGGGCGTGCCAATAGAATAACCCGTGGTCCGTGAGGTACGTCAATCCTCAATCGAGGTTCCGGGCGACTTTGATAAAATTCCAAACAAGCGCCGGGTCCTTTTTGCCGGGAAGGGCCTCGAGGGAACTGCAAACATCAATTGCATAAGGCTGAACTGTGGCAATTGCCTGCGCTACATTCTCAGAAGAAAGACCCCCCGCAAGAAAGAGCCGGGAACCGCGGTCGCGTATTTGGAGAGCTATCGACCAGTCGAATGTCCGACCCGTACCACCCCGCACTTTCAAGTCCAGTGTATCGAGCATAATGGCCGAGACCTGATAATCATCCGCTCGCGCCGGATCAAATCCCGCACCTACACGGAGAGTCTTAATAACGAAACGATCGCTAAAGGCACGGCAGTAATCGGGAGTTTCGTCACCATGCAACTGTATTCCGTCCACACCAGCCGCCATCACTATTTCCTTCACTTGGTCTGGAGTGCCTGCGCTCACGAATACACCAATGGTCGGGATCTTACGGGGTAGCTGATCGATGATCTCCCGTGCATCACGAGGGGGAATATAACGCGGACTTTCAGGGTAAAAGTTGAAGCCCAGCATATCTGAGCCGGCCTCAAGGCACATGAGTGCATCCGGGAGATTTGTGATTCCGCAGACCTTTATTAGCGGCTTGCCCGCTTTT
>DATEUF010000358.1:0-3350 GCA_035283325.1 Pyrinomonadaceae bacterium
GTGCAGTCACGACCAGCAGCGCTCCCAGCAGGTAACCTCCCCTGGATGAAAGCATCATTACTCCATGAGCGGCAAGCGGAAAGAGAATCAATGCGACCAGCGATTGCTCGCGCCCGATGATGATGATGGCATTGGCCAACAATACCTGGAAAGCAAAATAGAGGTATACGACCCGCTGAGATGTGAACCGTTGGCACCAATCGCTGCCAAGCGTCCCCATCAGAACAAAAAGCGCTCCCAGGCCGCCAAGGAGTAGCAGTTCTGCGATTTGCTGCTGAGCGAACAAGCCGACGGCCGCCGAGGCCAGCGCTGCCAAGGCAGTAACCAGGAACGCAATATGGACCCTGCTGAAGATCGAGAGAAATGGTTGCTCAGGCATGATGACCTCCCCTCGGCAGCAGCCCCTTTTGGATTGCCAGCAAGGGATGGTTCCGAATAGGTTGACACTTTAACAACTTCATAGGCTTGCCATAAGCGGTCGATCCGGGGACATTAGAAGCCTAGGCGGGGCATTGCTCCCCCGCGATGCCGGTCGGCGTGCGCAGGTCAACACTTTGACGGTGGATAAGGCGTTCATCGATCGCACGATCGCCGTGTTGCCCATGTTGACCGGTAGCGTGCGTGACATCCGGCTGGGCCTGAGCCTGGTTTTGGGGGTCACGCGCTCGGTAGGCTACATCAGCGAGAGGCTCACGGCGGCTGGATTGACCGACCATGTTTGGACGATGGACGAACTGCTCAGTTTCCGCGTCCCGCCACGCTCCATGTGGAAAACATCTTGAAAGGCCACCTGCCCGTTACAGGGACACTACCACTTTTCGCACGTTCCCCGGCCCTGTGTCCGGTGTGTGGGACGCCTCCGTGAATTGCCCTGGACCGGTCGCCTTCCCTCGCCGCTTCCGCCGTCTCGCCCTGCTCGACGGGGTGGCCTGCGCGCTGCCTGAGCAGCTGGGCGCCCTCTTGTTCCCCATCTCTGGGGTCAACATTTCGACGCTGTAAGATTCACTTAATGTTACGGGCTGTTGGTTTGCACCCCGTTCTCCGGGGGATACGTCGCTTCAGCACACCCAGTCACCCGAATGCACTGGACGCCTGCTACATGACCTCCTGGTAGTTATCACGACCGGACTTGCACCGGCTAGTCAACGATGACTTTCAGGACACACCACGCGATGTTGGGCCGCCATTTTGGAATGAAGCCCGAACTGACACGTACTCACACAGCCACGACCTCGATGCCACTAAAGGTAACAGGTGTCTCAACTCTGAGCGTATTCTGAATCTCGGCGACTCGGTCAGTATGACTCATCAACTCTCGGATTTCGGCTTCGCTCGCCTGCGCCGTGACTTTGGCTCGGTAAGTTACGTTCTTGGCCGGTTCGCCTTCGGCTCCAAAATCGCCTTCTACCTCGACTTCAACCTGTTCAACCTTTAGCCCGCGTTTCGCCGCCTCTCGATACATATCATTGCAATAGCAGGTGGCTAATGCCAAGAACAACAACTCACCCCCATTCGCGCTGGAACCAAACCCCGTTGGCTTGGGAGGGATAGTGAGGCTATGAACATTATCGTTGGTGCGTAGCGCGACGTGATGCTGGCCTTCACTATTTTGCACGCGGGCGCTGATTTTCATTCAACATCTCCTATCTGGTCTCTTGAAACGCGCTGTCGGTTGTGAAAGCGGCCCAACGGGGCGGTTCAGGCGCCGGCCGAGCGCGACCGTAGGGAGCGCGAAGGACCAGTCGCCTGCACACCGGGTTGGGCCTGCTTACAGACCTTTGGGAGCAATGATGACTCGCACCGTAAGTCCATCCTTGTCTCCGCTAAGATCATTTTCAATTCCGCGCGGGTCAGCGCTTCGCCCTTCTGGATCATAGACAAAGCAAACCAGAGTCCTGCAATCCGGGTGCTGTTTATACTTCTGAGTATCAACCATTAATTGTTCCCCCAACTCCCTTGCCCCTAAGCCGCTCCGAGTCTTCTTTGCCTCGATAACTATTTGCTCTAACTTGAGCAGGAAATCCATTCGCGAACTTCCGCCCGCATAACTGGGTGTCCACGCTTCGGGCCTGATATCGTCGTGCTCCAAAGTGAGCAAGGCATGCAGCAGATCTTGGACATCGTATTCATCTTCCACATGGAGAGTATCTCTATGGCTGTATCTTGATCGCAATTGCCTTGCCACGAGGTGAAACCGAGAGCAGAGGCGCTCCAGCATCAACATTTGGCGTACGCGTTCGTGTAAGGCGCTTTTTGTTTGAAACGTTTCGCCTGCTATTCTGGAATTTTGACGCTTGCTCATAATAACCATCAATTCTGACTTAAGCCGCCCAACGATGCGGTTCAGGCGCTCGCGAAGCGCCAGCGGAGCGAGTCGCCTGCAACCGCGGGCTGCCTTTAGCTCTTTTCGCCTTTCAAGCTTGAAGGCAGTAGTTCATAATCCGCGCTGTGAGCCAGATTGTTCATCGCTGCCACAAGCGGCGCGGGTGGTACGACCAATTTCCGAGATGATAAGTCAAGCCATCCCCCGGTGCTGGTGACCCGCGCCGCCATCTGGCCATCCTCCCGGAAGAACTCATTCTGCATCCGAAACCTTGTAGCATTCTCACTCATGCCGGCCAGTTTCAAGGTGATCTGAACTTGCTCCAACAATCGAAGCTCGCGATAGTATTCTACTTCGTCGCGCATGACCACCGGTCCCAAACGGAGCCGCTCAAACTCTCTGACGCTGAAGCCCTGTTCCTGAAAATACATCATCCGCACGTCAACTGCTTTGTCGAGGTAAGCGGTATTTTTCATATGAGCATTGGAGTCGAGATCCCCCCAGCCCACGTATACAGTTTTGGTAAATACCTCTGACATTGGTCGCCTTGCCGTTGAGCGAGACTTGGTAGTTTGGATTGAGATGATTCTACAATTACAGCCAGATTGTTGCCCAGGCAGCCCAACGTGGGCGTCAGCCGCGCCGCGTCCTGCTGCCGGAGCCTTCTTGATGCCAGCTCATTTCAAATGCCTGAGCCTCCGTAAAGGCGACCAGTTAGCGGCGTCGGCTGCACGCGGTGTTGGGCGGCTTCCTTGCGCTAAAGAGTCCGGCAAAAATCTCCAATAAACTGTCAATGATGTTCTCGAATCGCGAGTCGGATTGGCCCTAATCCTTAGACAGGAAGTTGAACGAGTTAATCACAGTAGCGTAGAGGCTTTCTAACTGAGTGTACTCCTGGCCTTGAGTCTTGTCCCATGGCATAAATATCAGCGTGTATAGGCGGTTGGCGTGCACGATCACCACATTGCGCGAGCTGCTCACGCCCGGGAGGCCCTCAAGCATGATCGCTTCCTCATCGCCAATGGTC